>CAYRJI010000026.1:0-22371 GCA_964424645.1 uncultured Akkermansia sp.
TTGCGGAGCTCGCCAAGTGGGAAAACGCAAAAAACTATCATCATGTAGCTATTTCATCACCTCGTTTTGAGGTTTGGCTGCTCATGCACATCATGAGTCTAAAGGCTGCCGGGAAAATTGTTGGCAGCGATTCCGGCGTGGAGCAAAATCTACCGGGCTTTAAGCAATTTACGCGCTGCAAGAATCTCTTCGACAAAGAAACTATCCTCTCAACTCTCGAACAGGCACGCAAACTAGAATGTCCGACACCCCTGTCTCCGGATATTCCCGGTTCAGGCATTTCGAATCTGTTGGATGATATGTTACGCTCCGAATCTAGGTCGTAGGCACTCCCTTAGCTCTCCACGTAGACCATCGACACCACATCTGTTGGCACCGGGGTCTGCTTGCTGCGCTTGTGTATCCTGCCGCGTGGAAGCCCCGCTCAATAATGTACACATACTCGTCACAGCCGTCCCAAATAAATTAAGGGCTTAGTGGTGGGTGATGACCTTGAGGCAGGAAGACACGGGGGAGATCAAGTACGAAGTACGAAGTATTGAAGTTCGGCGCAACGGGGGTGCGCGGGAGGGGGAATGGAGGAAAAGCCATGCGGGAGGCGCACGGGGAGGCAGGAAGCCGCACAGATGATGACCTTGCGGCGTCTCTTAGGACGGCTTTTTTGATTCGTTTGGGTCGTGGGCGAAGAAGATGCAGAGTTCGTAGAGGAGGTAGAGAGGGAGAGCCATGAGGAGCATGGTACCGGGGTCCGGGGCGGGGGCAAGGAGGAGGGCAAGGGCGAAGCTGCCGACGAGCATGTAGGGGCGGATGCGGCGCATGCGGCGACGTGTCAGAATGTTGAAACGCATGAGCGGATAGAGGACAACGGGTAGCTCAAAAATGACACCGAAGACGAGGACGAGCTTGATGGCGAAACTCAGGTAGTAGCCGATTCGCCATTCATTGGCAATACCCAACGAAAGGGAGTATTCGTGGAAGAATGACAACACGCGGGGCAGGACAGCCCAGTAGGAAAACGCACAACCGACCAGGAAAAGCAGCACACCCCACCACAGACACCGCAACAACACCCGCTTTTCGTGCGCGAGTAAACCGGGCATCACGAAGCGCAACAGCAGGTAAAGCAAGAGCGGACTCGCCAAGACCACACCACCGAAAAATGCCAGTTGCACGGAAAGGAGGAATGCTTCTCCCGGGCGAAAAGCTCCCATAATACGGGGCTCGAACTTTCCTTGCCCGATATGTAGGTCAGCCCCGGCTCGACGCAGTTCACGGGCAAGCTCGACCACCTGCGGTGGGTCGGCTCGGGCGAGGAATGTCTCCTGCTCGGTGGGGGGAAGGAGTGCAGTCGCCCGCAAGAGCTCCAGCGCATCGGCGAGTTGAAGGACTTGTGGGGACATCCGCGTCTCCAGTTCGCGCCGCAGCGGTTCCGACACCCCGGTTCGCACCTGCTGCAATTCCTTGGCAAGTAACCAATCCTCAGCGCGCACGGACGCGGGCAGGTGCTCTCGCTCATGCGCCAGCCAAATCCCCTGCACCGGGCGCAGGAGTATATTCAGCAAAGACGGGGTGAAAGCGAAACACACCAACATGGAAACCAGAGTAACGAGTGCCATGCGGATGAACGTTCGCCGAAGCTCCTCAAGGTGCTCCAAAAAGCTCATCTCCTTGGGGTCATCGCCTTTCCGGGGCTCTGTCGCGGGGCGTCGTAGTGGCATAACTCAGCTGTGAGCATGTGCGGAGTGTGTCTAAGAGGAAAATCGCACGCGCGAGCGCAAAGACAACACGATCGGCACACCTTCCGCTTTCGTGTGGGCATAGATGGCAGAACGGAGGAAGCGGGCATAACTCTCGCTCAACAGCCTCTTGTCGTTCACAAACAAGACGTACGTCGGTACCGGCATCCGCATGTATTTCTCGTTGAGTGCGACCGTCGCGTAATACAGCTTGAGGCGGCGTCCATTGACGTATGCCGGGGGGGATGCTTCCATGAACTTTTGCAGCACCCGATTGAGTTCCCCCGTACCCGGAATGCGCCGACAATTCTGTCGCAGCTTTTCCACGGCGGAGAATATGTCGACCAGACCGCTGCCGTTGACCGCAGAAGCGAAAACGCGGGGCGCAGTCTCCAAGAAAAAGAGATGCTCCTTGACCATTGCCTCCAGCCTCGCGCACCGCTTCTTCAGCGGCTCCTCCGGATAATACAGGTCCATCTTGTTGAGCACCACCACGCAGGGCTTCTTTTCCTCCATGATGACGGCGGCAATACGGACATCCTGCCGTGTAATCCCCGCCTCACAATCAATCACCAGCAGGCACACATCCGACCTCCGGATGGCTCGTTCACTCCGCATGGCAGAAAATACCTCCACCGAGGTGTCTCTCTTGGAGCGTTGGCGCATACCGGCTGTGTCGATAAGCACGTATTCCCGTTCCCCCCGGCTGTACGGAATATCCACAGCATCGCGGGTCGTACCGGCTTGCGCCGAAACGATGGTTCGCTCGTCTCGCAAGATGGCGTTGACGAGGGAGGATTTCCCGGCATTCGGACGCCCCACCACGGCCATGCGGATGGCAGTATCCCCGCCCGTATCCCCCGCCTCCGCCGTCGCCTCATCCCCCGAAACCTCCGTCTCGCGGGCAGCGGACACGGGCGGAGCCCCGAGTCGACGCAAATGCTCGTCGAGCATCCGTCGCAACTCATCCAATCCCCTTCCGTGCGCCGCAGAAGTGAACACATATTGCTCGAAACCCATGTCCATGAACTCACCGAGTGCGAGCTCCTGCGCCCCCGTATCCGCCTTGTTGAGCACGAGGAGGACGGGGACCCTGCTCTGATGCAAATGCCGGGCAATATCTCGATCCATCGGGGTGAGGTGCTCGCGACAGTCACAGACAAAGAGTATGAGGTCCGCCGCTGCCATGGCATTTTTGGCTTCCTCAGCCACCCGCGCCGCCAAGCTATCCGTTGAATCCGCCCCCATGCCACCCGTATCCACCACCTGTGCCTCAAAATCTCCACCGCAAAGCGGAGCAGTTATCCGGTCTCGCGTCACCCCGGGTTGGTCGTGGACAATGGCAACCTTCCTGCCTACCATGCGATTAAACAAGGCAGATTTGCCCACATTGGGGCGACCCACAATAGCAAGTGTCGGAACCGGCATAGTGAGGAAGTCTACGGACGCTCAGTGGCACTGTGGTATTGAGAGCGTTCGCCCTTGGGCTTCACGTACGGGGCAACCCCCACACAGCGTATCCCCTTGCCGGAACCCACGAGGTCCACCGGTCCCCCGACCTGCCTCATGATTTTTCGCCCGCGCAACTGCCCAAAGGTATTCATCACAGCGTATGTAAAATACTTGGGAGTACTCTGGCAGAGCATGTGCAGGTTTTGAGCGGCATCGAGCATGACGCGCGGTTGCATGAAGTTCAGATATTCCCCCATGCGACACGCCCCAAGCACCGCCCGCGTGTCCGCATCCATGACTTGTCCGTAGAGTATACTTTTATCGCCGACCATCATCGAACGCAGACTGAGTACGAGTCGCTGTCCCCGCGCCTGTACCCGAAATGATTGCACGGTGGCACCGGCACCCACGTTGAACAAAGCGGCATTGGAGGTATAGACCGTGCTCATGTCCGGAAGTCGCAGGGTCGCCGTTACACGATATATTCCGGCTTGGCGTATCTTATATGCCGGGCTGAGACTGATGGTGAACTCTTTGTGCGCACCGGGAGAGAGCGTTAAGTTGGGATAGCGAGGAGTAGCACTGGGCGCGATATTTGATACATCGCCCCGCCGCATTACATTCAAAAACAACCAACAACGACCGGGGGTGTTGACGAGTGACACGGGGGCGTCCGTCCGGTTCGTAATCATCAGGCGTAGCTTGACGTCCTCCCCGAGCATGTACTCGCGCCCCTCCGCCGCAACGCGAACATCCAGCTGAGCAAAGACGGGTGTCAGACAGCTCCAAAGGATGAGTATCAGGGGAATGGCGTAATTGCGTATGGTATTCATTTCCGAATGGGGTTTAGTTTATTTTTCAATTTGTGCCGTTCGAAAGCTTCGTTGTTTTTCCTGCCGAGCCGGGTCCTCTGCGGGCACCGGATCCGTGCCCCTCGCCGGTATCACCACGTAATGCGATGATAGTGGAAATTGTTCGGGGATATGCGTGCTCGTCCATTCTTCTGTCGACACGGACGGAGGAACGCATTGACGCACCGTTTTCACGAGTTGTGCATCGGGGACAGCTTCGCGCCGGTAGCGGGCGTATGCCAGAGCATCCCAATAGGATACTCCGCGCACAGGAGTACCCGATGCAGCCCTTCGCTGCTTGTCCCAATCGAGGGGTGTATGGTTTCCTGCTGCGACAGGTATCCCATCGTGAAGACGCTGTTTTTCCGCAGGACTCATCTTACTGAAAGCCGCCAGAAAGTCGGCATACTCGCGGATACTCACCGGGTTACTATGCACGCGCCACTTTTCCCCACCGCACAAACAGTACACGTAATCATCCGTAACGGCGGGCAATAGCTCCGGTCCATAGAGAAAAAAGCGGAGACAAGCCGTGATAGCAGCTACAGCAAGCACGCCCAACACACTGAAAATGACGCACTTTTTTTCACCTACCAACGCACGCAAAGCTCGCTTCATATACCGCCGCTTGGTATAGTGTAGCAGTGACTTCGGTTTACGCTGTTCCCCCGGCTTACGCTGCGAACTTTTTTGCAGGAGGAGTGAATTGAGCGCACCCAGCAGGGGTTGCCACTCCAACACACCACCGCCATAGCCATTGCGCAACCAATGGACTACCACCGCAAGCTTGGATTTGGTGAGTATATCGTTGGGTACCACCCGCTCAAGTATGTCGGCAAGAGTCGTCATTTGCCTTTCTCGTTCCGCATCGTTGGGTACCCCTTCCTCCAGCGGTGAGAGAAATGAAAACTCTCCGTCCTGCATGTAGATAGACGACAGGTCCAAAGGGAGTGCCGCCATGTTCTGACTCAAGCACGAGCTGTAAAGCTCCGCCACGGCTTGGGTCAGCGCAAAACCCTGTTTATATGACAGACCGATTCCTTCCCCAAGTAGCACGCTGAGCGACTTCCCCGCCGGATTTTCCTGCACCACGTACGAAAAACCACCCGTTTGCACGGCTTCCAACACCGGACTCACATGTGCCAACGTCACAGCAGCGCGTTTGCGCGCACTCGCACGGAAGTGCTCCACCTCCGATTCGGTGCAGTCCGGTCGCAGCACTTCTATCACTACCGTGCGGTCTACATAACTCTGCGTGGCAGCATACAACTCACTCCGCTCACGCGAACAAAGCAGCTCCGTAAGCGTGTAGAGTCCCAATTTCGTGGGTAATTCGTCAAATATTGGGTTCATGTATCGGGTTCTTCCGGTGTATCGATCACTTCTGAGTATGGTACTGCTTCTTCCAATGTCGGTATCAACCCATCGTCCGGCAAAAGCCCACCGGGAGCCGTCGTACTGCGGCGTCGACTGTTGAGACGTTGTTCGTGCAGTATGAGAGCGGCAGGTTCGCTGATACAATCGAGAGGTTCTCCTTGGTAATATAATTTGGCTGTATAGCCATAATATTTGACATCGGCTGCCGCGTCCGTATCCGCTCCCTCGTTGATCGGCACATTGTAGCTTACCAGCAAGTCCTCTTCCCAATCCTTCCACGCCGGCTTTTCATTCGCCCACGAAAGCTTGGGCGAATTCCGCGCAAAATCTATCTTGCGCCCATTCACCAATTCAAAAAATTGAATTGTTATATATATGTCATCCGGCCGTATGTGTTCACCGGGAGCGAGCATCACCGGCAGCATGAGATTCACACTCTCCCCCTGTTCCGTGTCAAAGGCATGTTGAGAACGCCGAGGTCCGAATGCGAGTTTTCCGCGTAATGCGTCGGGTTGTTCTATGCCGTAGGTCAGGCGGCGGGATGCCAATGCAAAGTACTTGCCGGCCTGTTCGCGCATGCCAAAAAGTTTTCTGTAGTACTCGCGCGCCTTTTGAGGATTCAGCAATTTGTCATACGCCATCCCGTAGTAGTACAGCATGGCCGGATGCTCCGGCTCAATGGCTCGTGCCTGTTCCAAGTCAAGGACGCAGCGTTTCATGTCTCCGGCTATCATTGCCGCCACCCCGTGCCGAATCAAGTCATCCACCTTCCCCCGCCCCCCTGAGCTTTGCTCTTTCTCCGCACTTGGCTCCTCCCGCAGTGTTTGGCTTCCCCCCTCTGCGCCCGCTTCCCTCTCCAACACAGACGCTGCCGCATCGATATCCCCCGTATCTTCGGAAATAATCGTCGCAACACTCCGTGGGCGAATCTCCGGAGCCTCGTCCTCCCCTGCCGGGACGTGGCTCTCTTGGGTAGGTCGGGATGCGGTAGCACCGATTCCCGCAGAACCAACCGTGTGTTCCCTCACCTCCTGCTGCAACTCCTGAGCTTCGAGCACAGCTAATTCCATGCGTGCTGCTTCCATGGATCGGTCGTATGAATCCTCCAACCGTCTTACCACTCCCACCCCGAGTAGCACGAGCTCGACCGCAATCACCGCCCGCAGCACCACCGTCACCACGCCCGTCTGCGTCATGCCCATTACCAACCGCAGCATACCCCGATACAGGGAAATCACACCCCCCCCCGTGCACCGCCGGTACACTCTGCGTACTTTCTGAACCAAGCCATTCATCATCTCCCCGCGCACCTATCATACCAGATTTCAGCATCCGTGCACAGAAAAAAAATTCGTCTCCACGGTGCTCACCACCACACCTGTCCCAAGAAAATTTTCGAGAAACGCCGCCATGCTAATCCCCATGCGAATCGCACTCGCTCTGCGTACCAAGGGGGCTTCAACTCCACGGGTGCGTTGATTTATTCCCCTCGCGTCGTTCCGGCTTTGCTTCCTCCCATAGAGTCATCGCGCACAGAGAGGCGCGTACAAATGGCACACGGGGGATCGCAACCGCGCGCAGGACAAAAAGTGCGCCCCCAGAGTATCATGCGCAGGTGCAACACCCCCCACGCATGTTCCGGGAAAAGCTGCTTCAAATCGCCCTCCACCTGATCGGGATATTTGTGTCGGCTGAGCCCCCAGAGGCGGGAGAGTCGGAGAATATGCGTATCCACCGGAAATGCCGGGTGTCCGAACGCTTGGTTCATGACCACACCGGCCGTCTTGTGTCCGACTCCCGGCAGTGCTTCAAGCTCGGCAAAGGATTCCGGCACACGCCCACCGTATCGCTCAACAAGAATGCGAGCGGTTGCCGTGAGGGAACGTGCCTTTGAATCTGCGAGACCGCAGGAAGCAATGTAGGGTCGCACCTCCTGAGGTGTCATCTCGGCGAGTGCCTGCGGTGTCGATGCCACCGAGAAAAGCGCAGGCGTGACCCGGTTCACTCGCTCATCCGTACACCGCGCAGAAAGCATGACAGCCACAAGCAGCGTGAACGCATCTCGATGCTGCAGGGGCACCTGAGGGTGCGGGAACGCTCGCTCCAGCTCCTCCGCCACCACGACAGCCCTCTCCCGCACTCGCGTCATAGCCGTGGAAAAGCGGCAACCTATCACCGACGCTCGTTACTCAACGGTCCGAGAATGGCATCACCCTCTTGCTTCGTCGTGCGGTTCCACGGCTTAAGAACATCCGTCGAACCCTGAGGCGGAACGACCGTGCGCCCGGAAGACGGCACCGGGGGCACACTGCGCTGACACCCGGTCCCTACCACGCAAAACACGGCACAACAACCTACCAGTACAAAAGTGAGTGAGGATTTCATAGACACAAGCTTAGGATCCCACGGGTACCTTGCGGAGCACGCGATCGCCCACCTCCGGAACAACCCCGCGCGGCAGCTTCTCCTCATCGTACTCGGCAACAATTTGTCCCCCATTCACCCGCACAATCCGCAACGACGTAATAGACACTCCGTCACGCTGCACAAGCAGAGGAGTCGAATCCCCCGGAATAAGCCCGCTGTCCTCGCCAACATTGAAAACCACGAAATGCCACTGCGGATTCACGGCGGCGATGGAATACTCCACCCCATTGTTGCGGTACGCTTCGGCAAACCTGTCATTGTCTGCCTTTTTCTTCTGGAACTCCGCCTCAGCGTCACTCACCTCCTGATTGAGCTGCTCACGCTGTTCGGTGAGTTTCTTTTTCTCTTCCTTGAGAGACGCTATTTCTTTGTCGTACTCCTCCAACTCAGAATTCATCGTCTCCACCGCACTCTCTTCGTCCGCATTCTCCAAACCCGGAACAGCACGGATGCTCGTGACGAGCCCTTCCTTCATCTGAGCAAGCTCCTCCTGTCGCTTCTTTGCCTCCTGCAGCTCGTTCTGCACGCTCTCCACATCCGCCTTAACGCTGTCGGCTTCACTTTTAGCATCATCGAGCTTGTGGACCGCCTCTTGGGTTACGGCTAGTTGTTCCTTCGCTTGCTTGAGCTCTTTGGATCGATTAGACGCTGTCGCAGCCGCACTCGTCACCAAATCCCGATTGACCGCTTCCATGCCGGAAACGTCTCCGGTGAGCCCCCGACGTGCACTCACCAGCACCTCCATTGTCGCCTTCTGATCCGATGCGTAGTAGGCACCCAGTCCCGCCACAACAACAAGCAAACTTAGCAGGGTATATGACACAATTTTCATGACAGGCAATTCTTGATGAATTAAACAGGTAACGAATATGAGGGTTAATTCTTATCACCGGGTCGCACAGCAACAACTCTGTCACCCGCCTCCACCACTTCTCCGGCAACCAACGTATTCATGAGGATGTCACAGCTGGAGCGCGAGCCCTCCACGAGTGTCACGTTCATCTCGCATATCTTCCTATCGCCGCGCATCACCGCAAGCCGCGAACCAATCACAACCCCTGCGTTGATTCCGGCATCCACAATAACGTAATCCCACGATGGTTCCGCCTGCACCACGGAGCACTTTAAGCCCTGCGGTGAAATGCGCGCCTGGCGTTCACGACTCAGCGCATCTTCCTTCGCAATGGATTCCTGAAGACTGTCCTTGCGACTCCTCAGCGTCTGTATCGTGGACTCTTCTTTCTCTTTTTCCTCGCCGAGCTCCTTTTTCTTCTCTGCAATGCGGGAGATGTTCTTGGAGAGTCCGGAAAGCACCTCCGGATCGGAAGCATCTAAGCTTTCCAGTTCTATGCCGCCGTCTTCCTCGAGATTGGACGTTACCGTTCGGAGCGTCTCGCTGCTTACAAGCCTCGAAAGCAGATCCGCCTTTTTGTCCTCAAACTCCTTAAGCGTCCCACCGATGCTCTTAAGCTCATCCCGTAACGTATCTACTTCAGTCTTGGAAGTCGCAATCTCATCGCGCAATTTAGATTCCTGCTCATCGGCTTCTGCTTTGCGCTGCTTGAGCCACTCCGCCCGTTTGCGCGCGTATGCCGCAATGGCTTCATCCGTAAATACTTCGGCGTTCTTCTGAATGGCCTTTTCGTACTCACTCTGAAGTACCGCTATCTCACCGCTCGCTGATACCATCCCCTGATGGGTCCTGTAGAAGAAAAAGGTACCTGCGGCAATGAACACGAGAGAGGCAATGGCGATGTATTTCCACATGGCAAGAAGAGTTGCAAGCTGTACGTCTTTATTTCTACACCAGATTTTGTTCTTCTGCAACCAAAAAATGCTCTTAAGACGTATTTTTTTTTACTTATCTCAAAAATCTTCTCGATAATCACCGCAATGCCAATTCCCATGCGGCTTCCACCACACCCCCTACTCCCCGATTCCGCGTACTTCGTACCCTCTTTCGCTCCCCATCACCCACGCCACATACACCCGCTCCGCTCCACCACATCTCCCATCCCTCCCGTACATCCCTGCCGCCCCCCGCCTTTGCCACTTCGTACCTCGTACTTCCTGCTGCCTCGTGCTTCCGCAAAGTCCCTCACGGGCGGTCAACCCGCACCAAACGATTGCACCACGCAAGCACCCCTCCCCGGCTCCGCCACTTCGTACCTCGTACTTCCAATTTCCTTGCCCGCCCACCGTGTGAAGGTGGGCGGGCAATACTTCTCCAAATGTGATGTCGGCTAAGTACCTTATTTCCCCTCCCGCGCTTCCTTGGCTTCCTTTGCCCTGCGGTCTCGTGCAGCGGCGCGCATCGACATCTTCACGCGCCCCTTGTCATCTATCCCGATGCACTTGGCGGTGACAATATCACCGACCTTGACGACATCTTCCGTCCTCTGGGTACGCCCCTCGGCGAGCTCAGAAATATGGATAAGACCGTCCTTCCCGGGCAACACCTCCATGAAAGCACCGAATTCTTTCGTCGAAACGATCTTCCCTTCGTATGTTTCACCCACTTCGATCTCCTTGAACATGCGCTCGATCAGGAAAAGTGCGCGTTCCACTCCCTCTTGCCGACTACCGTAGATCCGCACCGTCCCATCTTCTTCGATGTTGACGTCCGTTCCCGTCTCGACTTGCAGTGCCTTGATATTTTTTCCGCCGGGTCCGATGAGTTCACCGATGCGGTCGGCGGGTATCATAGTGGTTTCAATGCGCGGGGCACGCGGACTCAGCGGCTGCGGTCCCGGTATGGCATCGCACATGGTATCCAGCACCTGCATGCGCCCTTGCTTGGCCAAGTGAATGGCATCTTCCAAAATTTCCAGCGGAATACCCGGCAGCTTCAGGTCGAGCTGGTATCCGGTAACTCCCTCGGCAGAACCGCAAAGTTTGAAGTCCATGTCGCCGTAGAAGTCCTCCGAACCGATGATGTCCAGCAACGTCTTGTACCGCTTCGGTACGCGGTCGCCGGGTTGCTCAAACTCCGTCACCAACCCCACCGATATGCCGGACACCGGGCGTTTCAGCGGCACCCCAGCGGCAAGCAGCGACATCGTCCCGGCGCACACGGACGCCATCGAGGTCGACCCGTTCGATTCCATGATTTCGGAGGAAACCCGTATCGCGTACGGGAACTCCGCCTCTGTGGGAATCACGGGTGCAATAGACCTCTCTGCCAATGCCCCATGCCCGATCTCTCGCCGATTCTGCCCGCCGAATCTCCCCGTCTCTCCCACAGTAAACGGCGGGAAGTTGTAGTGCAGGATGAACCGCTTCTCGTCTACCGACCCCGTGTAGTTGTCCAAAAATTGCTTCTCTTCCACCGGCGCAAGTGTCGCCAAACACAGCGACATCGTTTCCCCGCGTGAGAAAAGTGCCGAACCATGCACCACGTTGGGCAGCACGTTGACCTCCGCCTTCAGCGGGCGCAATTCCTTGATGCCCCGCCCATCGGCGCGTTTGTCGTGCTCCATAATCGAGATACGGAACGCCTTCTTCTGGATGTACTCGAAGACCTGCTCGACATCGAAGTCGGTGGCTTCCGGGTGCACATCCTTGATGGCTGCTTCTACCTCGTCCCGCAATGCTCCCACCTGCTTCTGCCTCTGTAATTTGTTGGGCGCATAGATGGCATCTTCTATCCGGTCACCCGCAACCTGATAGCCAATTTCAAGCAACTCCGGCTTCGCCACCGTAAGCTCATACTCGCGAGTGGGTTTCCCGCACTGCGCCCGCAACTCTTCCTGCGCTGCACAGAGCTTCGCCACATTCTCCTGCGCCACATGCAGGGCGCGGATGAATTCCTCTTCCGGCAGCTCCTTCGCCGATCCCTCTATCATGATGACTTGGTCCTTCGAACCCGCGTACACGAGATCGAGGTCCGACTCCGTCCGCTGCTTATTCGTGGGGTTGATGATGAACTCGCCGTTGATGCGCCCCACGCGCACAGCCCCTACGGGCTCCGCAAAGGGGAGGTCCGAAATCACACACGCGGCAGATGCCCCGTTGATGCTCAATATATCCGGCTCATTCTCCCCGTCCGCCGACAATAGCAGGGAAATCACCTGCGTGTCATACAAATACCCCTTCGGGAACATCGGTCTCAACGGTCGATCCGTCATCCGGCACGTCAGGATTTCCTTCTCGGTCGGTCTCCCCTCCCGCTTGAAGTACCCCCCGGGGAACATCCCCGCCGCCGCAGCCTTCTCCTTGTACTCCACCGACAGTGGGAAAAAGGTCTGCCCTTCCTTAATTTTTGTGGCACTCACTACTGTCACTAGCACCACGGTATCTCCGCATCGTACGGTAACTGCGCCGTCCGCCAACCTCGCTATCTTCCCCGTTTCTATCCTTATCGGGTTGGCCCCTACGGCACACTCAACTTGGTATGTACTCATTTTCTTTTCGTTTTCGTCTTGTGTCGGCTCCCATCTGCACCTCAGAAAACCGGAGCCGACTCTTGTTTCCCTCGGTCGGGCGGAGGTTTCTTCCCCCTTCCCGTTACCCCTCCTCGCTCGTCGCAATTCGGAGCTCAACTATTGTATACCCATCATCCCCACATGGCAAGCTTATTTGCCTCATCTGTCCCAAGAAATTTCCCGTCAACCGCCTCAACACTTGTCCCCATGCGGGTTACAGACGCTTTGCGTACCAAGGGTGCTTCATCACCACGGGTGCATGGATTTGGTTCCCACGCTTCGTTCCTGCTTTGCGTCCATCGTTCCCACCTGCGCAACTCCGTTGCGCCTGACTCCTTCTCTTCGTACTTCGTACCTCGTACTCGGCGTCTGCCCTGCCCCCCACGGTCGTTCTTCTTCCCCTTTTCCCTCCTAGCACCTCTTTCCTCTTTCTCCTTCCCGCCCTGCCTCTCGTTCTCCCCTCCTTCCCTCCTCCTTACATCAGAGGACACTGCGCTGAACCTGCAGAATCTGCGTGGCTCCTCGATTGGCAAGTTCCAGCATGCGAGAAAGTTCCTGCGGCGAAAAGGTCGCTTCTTCTCCGCTCCCCTGAATTTCCACATATTCGCCCTTCTCGGTGAGTACCACATTCATATCCACTTGCGCGGCGCAGTCCTCTACGTAACACAGGTCCAGCAGAGGTTCACCGTCAATTTTTCCCACAGAGACAGCCGACACCAACTGCCGCATGGGGTTCACGGGCAACACACCTTCCTGCATTAGGCGACGGAAAGCGAGCTGCAGGGCAACAGCCGCGCCGCTGATGCTCGCGGTGCGCGTCCCGCCGTCTGCTTGGAGCACATCACAATCCACCCAAATTGTACGCTCGCCCAACGCTTCTAAATCCACTACAGCACGCAGCGAACGTCCGATGAGTCGCTGGATTTCCACCGACCTCCCGTCTATTTTCCCGCCGGTACTGCGTTTCTTGCGTGTCGATGTGGAGTACGGGAGCATCGAGTACTCGGCTGTCAACCAGCCACCGCTGACGCCCTGTGACTTCATCCAGCCCGGCACGTTTTCTTCGAGTGACACGGCACAAATGACCTGCGTGTTACCGAAACTGACGAGGACGGACGCCAAAGCCTGCGGCGCAACGCCGAGCTCAAAACGGAGACTTCGCAATTCATCCGCCTGCCGAGAATCTATTCGCGTGTACATGCCCACAAACTACCACGGAAGCTCAAATCAGTCAAGCACCGCATATACGCTCTGCGCACTGAATTCGCCTTAAATTTCCAACTCCGTAGCGAGTACCGCTTCCAGTTTCTCCGGAAACTCGGCGAGGGAGCATAGCTCCGCTTCAGTCAGGTTTTTGCGCCACCGCACGATGCGCGAAAGCAGCTGCAGGTGTACTTCCGGGTTTTCCCACGGCACAATCAGCATCGCAATAAGCCGCGCCTCTTCCGCCGGCCATGGTATGCCCTCCCGACTGAATGCTACATACACCCCGGCACTTTGCAGCCCGTGCACCCGCGCGTGCGGAATAGCCAGCCCAAGCCCTATGTAGGTGGATTCCACCTGCTCCCGATCCATCGCATCTTCCAATATCTCCTGCTCATTGTGCAGCTCGTTGAACTGCCTCGCCGCTCGGTGCACGAGATACCGTAGCGTGTCTTCCCGATTTCCCGGCAGTAGATCCCTCTCGTGTACCTTGAGCAATATCTGGTCTACTTGGTTGTCCATGGCGTTGTCCTGAGCGTCATTGGGCTTCCGCTGGTGCTTCCACAGGTGCCGCAGGTGCCGCAGGTGCTTCCGCCGGTGTCTGCGCCGGTGCCTCTGCCGGTGCCTCAGCAGGCACAGCTTTATCCTCGGCGGCGGTAGACTGTGTAGGCTCCTTCTTAGCGTTCTCCTTCGCGGCAGCAGCGGGCGTAGCCCCCTTTGTCAACTCTGTCACGTGGTCGCGCTTGTACTGGGCGTTCATGAGCACGGCGAGAATGAAACAGAGCAGCATGAACAGCGTGCCGAAAAGTACTGTCCCTTTCTTGAGTACATCCGTTGTCTGTGCCCCGAATGCTTGGTCGGTCATTTGCGTGCCGAATGCCGCTCCGAGCCCCTCCTGCTTCGGTCGCTGCATGAGAACAACGAGCAGAAGCAGTGCACTGACTATAAGCAACAGAGCAAAGACGATGTAGATAGAAGACTGTAAAAGCATGTCGGGCGACGATTCTAGCAGAGATTTTTATTTTTGTAAAGCACAGAGCGTGTCACGATATAATTTCATTCCTCTCGTTACAGACGATGCGCTTAGGGATGATGGGTTGATCATCTAGTGCAAAACTCATGATGACCACACGCTCCCCGGCTTTGATGAGGTGCGCTGCCCCACCATTGACAACAATTTCCCCCGTGCCGGGCGGTCCCACCAATACGTACGTCTCAAAGCGTTTGCCGGTCGTTATGGACGCAACAAGCACCTTCTCCCCCGACCACAGCCCGGCTGCCTCCACGAGATCCTGCGGTATCTCTATGCTCCCCTCATAGGCAACATCCCCCCGTGTCACCCTCGCCCGGTGTATCTTAGATTTGAGTTGAGAAACAAGCATATCTTCGCTCTTGTCCGGCACCTATAGAACTACTTTATCCCCCAAAGGTCAAGCATAAATTTTCCCTGTCCCAAATAAATTAAACACTTAGAGTAGAGCGATAACCTCGTCGCGTGCCAACACGGAGGTGATCAAGTACGAGGATCACACGAAGTACGAAGTGGCAAAGCCGTGGCGTGCGGTATGTGGTAAGAAGGACGGAATGGTGGAGAGGTGCGTGTGTTACGGAATGGTAGGGCAGAGCGGGAGAGAGTGGCGTGGGCGATGGAAAGCGAAAAGGAAGGACGAAGTGAAAAAGTTAGGCGCAACAAAGTTGCGCAAAAGGATGTGGAGGAAGCAAAGCCGAAACAACGCGGGGGGAATAAATCAAGGCTCCCGTGATGTTGATGTCCCCCAGTGCGCGGAGCATGTGAAACCCGCATAGGGATTAGCATGGCGGCATGTTTCAAAATTTTCTTGGGACAGGTGAACTTCCCCACACACCACCGCCGCCTTACCCCTCCCGTCTCTCCCCAGCTTTGCCACTTCGTACTTCGTACTTCGTACCTCGTACTTCTTGTTCGCCTAGGACAGCACCGATCGTCATCTTGTGCCCGGCAAAAAAGCTCTCCACATTCATCTTGCGGGCTCCGGGTGGCTGAAGGGTCGATATGCGTATCGCACCGTTCCCGGTACCGCATGAGACGATCAACCCCTCCGCCCCAGCATGCAGCACGGTGCCGGGCACTGCGTTCGGAGGTTTTGCCATAGCCGTGAACACATCCACCGGCGGAAATATCTTCAGGGGCTTAACAGTGCCGCTCTTAACCGATGTGTAGAACGTGTATGTGCCCGGCCACGGATGGTATGCCCGTATCTTGCGTGCCACCTGAAGTGCGGGTTCCGTCCAGTTGATACACCCATCGGCACGGACAAGTTTACGGGCGTAGGTCGCGATATCCTCATTCTGCGCCTCTCTCGTTGCCTCCCCGTTCTCCAGTGCACGGAGTGCTCGCATCAGCGGTTCCGGGGCAAGCACCGCCAATGTTTCGTGCAAATCCTCCGCCGTCTCCGTACCCCGCAGGGGTAGCGCAGCCCGACAAATGATGTCCCCGGCGTCCAACTTCTTGACCACATGGATAATTGTGATCCCGGTTTCGTCATCCCCTGCCTCAATGGCAGCTTGAATGCAGGCGGCTCCTCGATGCCTCGGTAAGAGGGAGGCATGGGCGTTGATGCACGCCAATCGCGGCACATCGATTACCTCCTGCGAAAGTATTTGCCCGTACGCCATCACAACGACTACATCCGGTGCAAGCTCTCGCAATGCCTCCACAACCTGTGCGTCTCGCACACTTTCCGGTTGCATGACGGGAATCCCGCACGCCAAAGCTTTCTCTTTGATGCGCGGGGATGTGAGTCTCCGGTGCCGTCCCGCCGGTCTGTCCGGTTGGGTGATGAGTGCAACAAGCTGCCCCCTCGCCTGCATCTCCTGCATAGCGGGTATGGCTATATCCCCTGTGGCCATCATCACAATGCGCATGCCTCCCTTTTATGATGTTTGCCCCTGTTTGTCAAGTATGAACTGCTTTTGCGCGGCGCAAACTGATTTCATCCTCGCAACGTATTCCACCGTACACGCCTTTCCCCTGCTCTGCCCCTCCGTTCCCCCTTTCCCCGCTACAAGGTCGGTCGGAGCACCCACAAACGAAAGCTCATAGCGCATGCCTGCTTCATGGGCATACTCTTTTTGGCATGCCTGATACCCCACGAATCGGAGTAGATAATCGTGTTGTTCTTTTCGTTGTAGCCAATAATGAGGCGCATGTGACCGCCGACGGTCTGAGGTATGTTCTGTTCCGGGAAGATACCGAGTACAACTGCCCATACAACGGGTATCCCCGCATCAATCTGCCGCTTAATTTCATTGAGCCCTTTATTCATGCTGCCGGGGTGCTTCCCTATATCTTCGAGCATCATCATGACGACCTCACGATCATCGGGCATCTCTCCGCTCCTGTTCACCTTCTTCTGCAACCTTTTGATGACATCTTGGATGCCCACCCACTCCAATGCCTTCACTGTCATGTGGAAGGGGATACAGATACTCTTGAGGGCTTTCGCCATGTCATCCGCCGTAGTACCATTTTGGGAGCTTTTGCACAGTGCCGCAAGCGCGTGTTGGTCTACCCCGTCCATCCCGTAATAGGCAAATACGCGCGATACCGTAGCGGGAACACAGTAGCCCTTTTCTCCTTGGTCTACCATCGGGATATTCTTGATCCACACATCACCGTTGCTCTCTCTTTCCACGTTGACCTTCAAGTCTGCCTTTTTCGCGGCATTCCGGGCACCACCCCTTTCGAGGGCATCCACGGTCGGTGCCATGCTGAGCCGAATAAACTCCGCGACATATTTTTTCCCCTTACCGGTGGATGCCGCCTCCAAGAGAGCGGCACAGTCATCGTTCTGCCACGCCCACGCGCGCGTGCGCACCCCGGTCTCTTTCCGTCCTTGCCGGTGCTCCTCGCCCTCTGCCCCCATGTACGCATTGAGTAGCTCCACACTTTCCTTCAGTCGGTGTTCAAACGCCTGCTTCTCGATTTCGCCGTCATCGCCCTTGTTGTAAAGTGTGGTGCTCAACGAAGCAAAGCGGCGTCCACCTTCCGTAATTTCTAAGGTAATATCTCCCAAGGGTAGCTTCCCCATGGTCAGGGTCGTGCTGCGAAGGATGCGGATATGCCGCTCATCTACACGGCTGCACTTCTGCCCATCGAACAGCGCACGCACCGCCTCCGCCGCCGCCTTTTCCCACAGCGACCCATCCGCCGCCCACTTCACCGGGTCCGCAGCCACGAGGTCTCCCTGCATCACCAAGAAAACCAACTGCACGGCAATCAAAATGCCCCGCCATATCTTATCCCTCAACATTATCGGGTAAGCCCGTCTCGCTTAGCTTGGTTCCAGTATGCGTATTCAGAACGATTGAAGTCGACATACTCCGGGGAAATATCTGTGGTATACACAGTGTATTCCGCCCGCCCGAGATGCAGGTTGATGAGCACCTCAAAGCTGTCCGCCTGCACCCGCTCGCGTATCTCATCGCTCGGCGTATCTGCCTGCACCCCTTGGCGACATGCCGGTAATCCGGCGATATCGATGTCTATCTTCTCCTCGAGCGCGCGGCGTCCGGCATATCCCACAGCGTGTATGATGCGCCCCCAATTGGGGTCTCCGCCGTTCCACGAGCATTTCACCAAGGAGGACTTCGCCACCCCCCTAGCCACTCGCTTGGCTTCCGCGAGGTCGGGGGCCCCCTTCACGCGCACCGTCACAAACTTGGTCACGCGCTCCCCGTCCCGCACAATGCGCCACGCCTGCTCCAAGAGCACATGGTGCAGTGCCGCACGGAACGCGTCCCAGCCCGGTCGCCCCGGCTCCAGCCTCACTCCGCTCGCCCCATTTGCCATGACCAAGCAGGTGTCGTTGGTGCTCATATCGCCGTCGATGGAGATGCGGTTGAAGGATTGTTCCACGCCTTCTCGGAGCAATTTTTGCAGGTCATGGCGCTCCACCTGCGCGTCCGTGCACACGAGGCAGATCATCGTGGCCATGCACGGCGAAATCATCCCTGCCCCCTTGCAGCAAGAACCTATGCGCACCTCTTGACCGCCGACATCGATGCTGACCGCCACCTCCTTCTCACAGGTGTCGCTCGTGATGATCGCGCTCGCGACATCATGCGCCTTCCCCGCCGCCAAACCCCGACACAACTCCGGTATGCGCGGCTCTATCCGCATCATCGGCATGGGTAGCCCAATGACTCCGGTGGAGCACACCGCCACCTCCTCCGGGTGTAACCCGAGCTCCTGCGCCACCATGCTGCATTCCCTGCGCGCCGCTTCTATGCCTTCTTTGCCCGTGCAGGCGTTGGCATTCCCGCTGTTAACGATAACCGCGCGTTGGTTCCCGTGCCTCTGGTGCTTGCGGCTGACTTTCACGCAGGCTGCCCTCACGCGGTTCGTCGTGAATTCCGCCGCACTCGTCGTCGGTCGCTCGGAGTACACCAAAGCTAAATCCAAGCGCGTGGCATTCGGGTCTTTGATTCCGCAGCTGATGGCGTTACTCAAAAACCCCTTGGCTGCCGTCACCCCTCCCTGTATTTCCCGATAGTCGCTCCCGTCCATGACGTCACTTTACCATCCAATGAAAATTTTAGCAAGCGCAATGGAACAGAGAACCGGGAAAATAAGCGGTATAGCACTGAGCAATGACCTTGTCGCAGGCAATGCCCACCACATCCGCTACTCCCCGGCTCTGCTTCCACATTCCGCGCAACTCCGTTGCGCCTAACTTCTTCACTTCGTACTTCGTACCTCGTACTTCTTGTTCATTCTTCTTCGTACTCGTAGGAGTATGTGCGCTCGAGGGTTTCACCGGGGCGAAGAGTAAATTCCCAGATGATCTTTGAGCGCGGATTCCCGCTGTAGCTGGGACTCACGGTAATGTTAGCATCTCCGTCAGCAGTTTTGGCATACCCTTCCACTTGCTTAGTGAGGCGCACGGGCATCTCGCGATCCATGTTATTTTTGAGCGTGAGCACACCGGTGTAGGTACTTACCGTCACCGTTTTATCCCTGTCTTTTCCTTTCTCGGGGCGTTCTTCGCGGTTGGACAGCTCCTCACGGCAAAGGACATCAGCCTGCAAGGTTTTGTTGAGCCGCAGGAGAGTTTCTCCGCCGGGCGCGGCAAAATAGAGTGTCGAGCGAGCCACCAAATTGCTTTCCTGCGTGCACGTGACGATGCCGGTACTCCACGTTTGCTTGCCGGTATTCTTCAACTTCACGCAGTGCCAGATGTCCGCCACGGGTTCTCCCCGGTTCGAAAGCCGCTCCAGCGCATTTTGGTCCGGTACTGTGCAGGTGTATATGTGACTGTAGGGCACCTGCTCCGTAAATATCTCGCGTATCAGACTTTGTCCGCGTGCGCAGGTAAAGTGGGGCAGCGTGTAATAAAACAAATCCTCGACCCGCTTGGTATCGCCCTCTCTGCCCTCTTCGGGGGCACCATCCATATCCTCCTCCGCAAACGCATCGGCAGCCCGCGCTTGATAAGCCACCGCATTCCCCGCCGGTGCCCTCGTTTTCCTCGTTTCCCAAGTTGTGACTCCCAGCTTCCTCAGCAACTCCCCGAGCTTGACGTTGCGGTTGAGCGGGGAATCGATCAGGGCATCCCCCAGTGCCGGAAAACCGCTCACCAACTGCAGCTGCACGTCGTTCATGTCTGCCATCTCATTGATGATGTTGGCTCGCGCGGTAAGTGTTGCCAGCCCGTCCTGCCCGAGTTCCAAGCTGTATTCCGGCAACCAACTCATGCTGTTCGAGACATACCCGAACGTGAACGTTGCCCCGGGACTCGGTTTGGTGAGCCGTGCGCTTACCACCGGCACATTCTCCTTCCGCGTCGGCACCTGCAAGGTCTCGCCGGTCGCCGCCTCCACCCCCACCACGTCCTCCGCCCGCACCCCGATGTCTCCGGTATGTGTCTGAAGCATCACCACCCTAGGTGCCACACTCCCGCTTTCATCCGGCGTTGTCAGAAACGACCCCTCCGGTGTCTGCTCCTGCTGCCGGGGCGGAAGCGTCCCCTCTGTCACCCGACCGCCGCTCAACGTCAGCTTAACCCACTTGCCCGCGTTGGCAGCCAAGAGCTCCGCACAGGAATAGCCCACCTCAGGCACCGTGCATTCCCGGGTACTCCCTTTCAAACTCACCACGCCGGTGCCGGAGTCCCACCATACCGTGCCGAGCAGAACATTCGGCATCCCCGCGAGCTGTACGAGCTCGGCATCCGGCAAGGTGGCGGTAAGTTCCACCCAGTTGTAACCATTCTTGAAAAGGGCAACCTTGCGCACCTGTACCTGCGCTGTCGGTACATCCTGCTGCCCTGCCATTGCCCCGCCCACAAACATCGCCAATATAAAAAGACCAACTGCTTTCACGTTCCCCTTGTACCACACCAAGAAAGGCGGGTCAAGTACAAAGCGGATGTTCGAAAATACGCCCCACACCCGCTCTCAGTGCTTGATACTAAGCAGTCGCCTGTGGTGCAACTGTGCGTAGGTCTGCGTATTCTGAATACGTGTATCTACACCTAATTAGAATTTTTTTCATATTTTTTTTCAGAGGATAACGCAGACACCATATTCTCCCTTCGTTCGCTAAAATTCGTTTCATTGCCATTTTCTTGTTCTCTCAATATCAGTACGTTAACCCACGAGGTCTACGTATTCCGAATACGTATCTCTAAGTGGGGTCAGGTGATCTGACCGAAACCGGAAACGGATATGAAGACATGGCTTTGGCATACGGTGGTGATGGTGTGGATGCGCTGCACGGCTGCGGCGTACGGGAATGTTCTCTACCTTTTCAAACTTACATACCAATGAAAATCACATCCCTATTCTACGCATTGACCGGGCTATCATTGCTCGGGGTAACCACAGTGTCAGCGGCACCCAAGCCGGTGATCAAGGCAGAGGCGGAAACGAAGCTGCCGGAAATCTGGCAGAGCGTACCCGCATCGCAGAGACTCTCGCTGGTGCGCGCAGCTGAAATGGACGCACTGCGCATCCTCGCCGAACGCATTGCGGGTCTGGCACTGGATGGGGAGAGCACCGTGCGGGACCTCGCCGCGACGAGTAATGAGGTGCGCGGCGAGCTGGAAGCCGTGCTGCGCGGCGTCAAAACCACGGAAGGACCGACCTATCACGAGGACGGGCGGGTCGAAGTGGTTCGCGCCGTGAAAGTGGCTCAACTCATCCGTTCCCTGACGCAGAAAAACGGGGGGACGCCCACGGCGAGCCTCGACACGCGGGAGGACACGATGGATGCCCTAGGTAACGCCGCCATCCCGGGGTCACCGGGGCAGAAGAGGATCATGGCAAAACGCGCGGCTGAGATGGATGTCTACCGCCGCCTCGCCGAGCGTGTGGCAGGAGTTCATATCACAGGTGATACGACGCTGAAGGATTTCGTGGCAAAGGACGACAAACTGCGTACGTCGTTCAACCACACCATCAAGTCGGCGGAGATCACTTCCATCGTGTACAATGAAGACGGCACGGCGACCGTGGAGGCAACCCTCAAGATCGGACCGCTGGTGCGCACCATCGTGAGACATAAGTCAGCGCAGGGTGTCGTGCTGAAAGTGGAGGAAAAGACCGAGCAGCAGGAGATCACCGAAACGGGTAACGGAGCACCGGCGGAAGATGCCTCGGATGACGCGTCCGCTCCTTCATCCCAAGAGGTGGAAGCTGTCATTTCCTCGATTCTCGCCAATTGATCACAATGGAAACCGCGTACCTCCCTCTCAGCAAAACCGTACTTCTCGCTTTGTCGTCATGCTCCGGTGACAAACTATCAATGGGGCGAAAAACATATCGTCGTGAGTACCTTCCCAAAAGATTAACCTCTTTTTTCTACTAATATGAAAACATACAAAACATACAAAATCGGGACTGCCGCTCTTGCAGCAGTGT
>CAYRJI010000027.1:0-22114 GCA_964424645.1 uncultured Akkermansia sp.
GCGTAGCTATTCGAACTTTCAACGTACAGATCGCCCATGACCCGTTCATTCCCCCCTTCCTCCACCTGAATGATTTTGTATTGAAAATCACCCACGGGCTTCATAAAGATGCGTTGATTCGATATCCACTTGGGGTTCAGGGCACTCTTCGGGAAT
Source organism: uncultured Akkermansia sp. (assembly GCA_964424645.1). Classification (GTDB taxonomy): domain Bacteria; phylum Verrucomicrobiota; class Verrucomicrobiia; order Verrucomicrobiales; family Akkermansiaceae; genus Akkermansia. Next base: position 157 of record CAYRJI010000027.1, read on the forward strand.
TTCCAGTTTTTATCTACTGTATATGTGTGATCTTCTAAATTCAAACGGATGACATTGAATTCAACAACACCACTCCAGTCCACACCAACTACCACTTCAAGGTACTTCCCTTCCAACGAGCTTGGCTGCATAGTTACGACATAAGGTGCCATGGTCTCGGTGTAGTATACATCTGAAATATTCGTACGTCTTCCTTCGCGTAATTTAAGAGCGGCATGGGACTTTCCGGGGTTATCTTTTTTGAAGAGATCCCCTCCGACCATTGCTTCCAGATCAACGCATTGACTGTATGGACGGAGCTTGCCTGTTCGCGGAAGCAAACCCCATTTCTGTCCATACTCTGATTCTTTTTCACCAATAGGGAAGCATAATATTTCATCATTGGGTGTTAGCAGTCCAACTATCAGACCTCCCCCCAGCGATGCTTCTTCATAATGACAGTCATATCGAAGGAATAAAGTATATCCCTCTCTTGTACTACCTATGTCAATTTGCCCTAGTTCCGAATCTTCAAAATTGAGCGGAGCAGGTTGCATCAACTGTATAATCTTATCCTTTACCGACTTCTCAGCGTCTCCTTGCTGTGTGCTTGTCCGGCTGTAATGTGAAAGTGAATCTAAGAACAGGACGTTACTATCTGTCTGCGGAATGCTCATTTTCCCCCATGCAAGATCTAATTCCTCTTTGACCTGTTGTATATGCAAAAATTTCTTCCCGGAGTCTCCTTCTGCGTACCATGGTGCATGCGATTTACTATACGGCTCGCGTGCCGGAGGAAGGGGATTGGTCTGCCTGTATAATAATCCGCTGACAGGGCTTTCTACGTAGTTAATGAAGGGCGACGTCCCCGGTGGAACAAGTGCCTGAAATGTCTTGTTACGAGGGTCGACAAGATAACTCTCAACCACGCAAGATGAATGAGACCAGTCATCTGACGAATACTCATCGGACGTCCCCATGAGATAGTAGATGGGGTGCCCGCCCACCGATTTACCCCTCGCGGAAAATGCTTTTGTGGACGATTGACACGCAAACCGAACATGCGGGAGACCGGTTCGTGCATCCCAGAATGTCCACAACGATGAATAGTCTGCTTGCAAACCCTGACCCCGACTCAATATGTATGATTCATCGCCTAACGAGATGTCATCTTTACTGTAGCGCAGGTACTCTCGAAACATTACTCCTTGCTTTCCCGCAGTAACAAACCGAGGTCTCGGAAATATCCGGTCACTCGTCGGATTAGTCAGAATTTCTCCGAGTTTTTTCCGCAGTGCCTGAATGGTATTTATTTCCCAATCATTATGTCGCCCCCCATCTTGTGATAGATGTTGCAAGTATTCTCCCTTGGTTTTATACTGAGCGAAGAGTCGATTCTCTCCCTTTAAGATGGTTAAATAATCGCTCGCCGACAACCGATCCTTCAGTTGCGCGTTCAAATCCTTCACCTCCTCCCACAACCATGACGGCATCGTGACCGATTCCCCATTGTACAAGCCATTAAAGGTCACAGTACCACCACCCTGTCCCCCGACAAAGGACGGTGCCGCTAGATAGGCAGGTGCCACCACTCGTCCGAATATCGGGAAGCTACTCCCCCCATTAGGGTTTGAAGCCCGAGTCGGTAGAGTCTGGACGATGCAAAGTACAGTTCCTAGGATCAATTTGCCGTATGTCGTCATATTTCTTCTATTTGATTAGTGGTTAGGAGGTTTACACCTTGGGTATCGCCCCTCCCCAGACGGCAGGAACGTCGGGGAGGGATATTATACCGCCCTTGTTGTTATAATGCTATCTTCATTCTGTATAAATTGTAATCGAATCGAGCCACATAGCAACGCTATTGACGGAGTCGGCAGGATAACCGCTATCCGCTGCAATAACTCCTTTTATAGTCCCGTGATACACCCCTGAGTGAGCCGACGTGAATGTAATCTCTGCCGGATCCTCCGACTGTTCGAGTGTGCCATCCTTGTTCAATACGGATCGACATAATGTTGGATACTGTCTGCGAAAAATTACTATTTTTAGGGTTGCTCTTTTCCCCCGAGGCTGATAGGACATCACACCCAAGGCATAGGTCCGACCCATGCCATCTTTGCATTCCGGAAACATGCTCCCCGGGATGTCCTGCGGCGTTCCTAAACTCACCGGGGTAGCCGGATGCCCTTCGGAGGGACCTTTGACACCGTAATAATGCGGTTTACCATTCTTGATGTACCACCAATCCGTCTGTGAACCCACAGGTTCCGAGTACCAATGCGACTTCACCTTGATCCAAGCCCCTTCAAGAGACTTCGGAGCTTCGAGAACAGTCGCCTGCGGCTTCGGTTGACTGACAGGTGCAACAGGTGCAGGTGGTGCTGCCGACTTTTTCCTGTGATGCGCACAGGAGCCGATTCCTAATACTAACACTGCTGCTAGGGCGGCAGTCCCGATTTTGTATGTATTGTATGTTTTCATATTAGTAGAAAAAAGAAGTTAATCTTTCGGAAGGTACCCACGATGACATGTTTTTCGCCTCATTGATAGTTTGTCACCGGAGCATGTCGACAAGGCGAGAAGCACGGTTATGCCGAGAGGGAGGTTCGTGGCTTTCATGGCGATCAATTGGCGAGAATCGAGGAAATGACAGCTTCCACCTCTTGGGATGAAGGAGCGGACGCGTCATCCGAGGCATCTTCCGCCGGTGCTCCGTTACCCGTTTCGGTGATCTCCTGCTGCTCGGTCTTTTCCTCCACTTTCAGCACGACACCCTGCGCTGACTTATGTCTCACGATGGTGCGCACCAGCGGTCCGATCTTGAGGGTTGCCTCCACGGTCGCCGTGCCGTCTTCATTGTACACGATGGAAGTGATCTCCGCCGACTTGATGGTGTGGTTGAACGACGTACGCAGTTTGTCGTCCTTTGCCACGAAATCCTTCAGCGTCGTATCACCTGTGATATGAACTCCTGCCACACGCTCGGCGAGGCGGCGGTAGACATCCATCTCAGCCGCGCGTTTTGCCATGATCCTCTTCTGCCCCGGTGACCCCGGGATGGCGGCGTTACCTAGGGCATCCATCGTGTCCTCCCGCGTGTCGAGGCTCGCCGTGGGCGTCCCCCCGTTTTTCTGCGTCAGGGAACGGATGAGTTGAGCCACTTTCACGGCGCGAACCACTTCGACCCGCCCGTCCTCGTGATAGGTCGGTCCTTCCGTGGTTTTGACGCCGCGCAGCACGGCTTCCAGCTCGCCGCGCACCTCATTACTCGTCGCGGCGAGGTCCCGCACGGTGCTCTCCCCATCCAGTGCCAGACCCGCAATGCGTTCGGCGAGGATGCGCAGGGCGTCCATTTCAGCCGCGCGCACCAGCGAGAGTCTCTGCGATGCGGGTACGCTCTGCCAGATTTCCGGCAGCTTCGTTTCCGCCTCTGCCTTGATCACCGGCTTGGGTGCCGCTGACACTGTGGTTACCCCGAGCAATGATAGCCCGGTCAATGCGTAGAATAGGGATGTGATTTTCATTGGTATGTAAGTTTGAAAAGGTAGAGAACATTCCCGTACGCCGCAGCCGTGCAGCGCATCCACACCATCACCACCGTATGCCAAAGCCATGTCTTCATATCCGTTTCCGGTTTCGGTCAGATCACCTGACCCCACTTAGAGATACGTATTCGGAATACGTAGACCTCGTGGGTTAACGTACTGATATTGAGAGAACAAGAAAATGGCAATGAAACGAATTTTAGCGAACGAAGGGAGAATATGGTGTCTGCGTTATCCTCTGAAAAAAAATATGAAAAAAATTCTAATTAGGTGTAGATACACGTATTCCGAATACGTGGGTCCGCGCCTCACCAACCGGCGGATTCCGGGGAGTGCGAGAAAACGCATCAATGGGCAAAAATTTGTCTTTACAAAGCGGGAGGGATGCTTATAATATGCGCCCACGTCAACACGGGTCGGAGGGCGACTCGGATCGACAATCATCTTACAGACAGCATTTCCCATGAAAGTATTATCTTCACTTGCCTCGATGAAACGACGCCACGCCGACTGCCAGATCGTGAAGCGCAGGGGCACGCTTTACGTCATTTGTAAGAGTAACCCTAAGTTTAAAGCGCGGCAGGGCGCGACCGCCGGTACGCGTCTCAGCAAAAAGGGCGTCAAATGACCCTACCTCGTGTGGTTAACTAAGTAGTATGACGTGAGGTCGGTGTGCTTACCGACCTCATTTTATTTCCACGGGACAGCCAAACGTACCGCAACATGAGCGAGATGGTAACCAGCAAGTTATTTGACCTCGGTTCCTTTCAATTTGATTCCGGGGAGGTGCTGCCGGACATCCGACTGGCATACGAGACATACGGCACTTTGGCACGGGATGCGGGTAATGCGGTTTTGCTCTTTCATGCGCTCACCGGCAGCCACCATGCCCACGGACGCAACGAGCAACTCCCGGAAGCGGGAACTTTTTGGCAACCGGAAAATTATGACGGCTGGTGGAACCGCATGATCGGTCCCGGTAAACCCCTAGACACCAACCGTTTCTTTATCGTCTGTGCAAACTTTTTGGGGGGATGCTACGGAAGTTCCGGTCCCGTCTCCCCCGCGCCGGACGGTGAGCCGTGGGGGAGTAGGTTCCCCCTAGTAACCGCCAACGACCAAGTGCGTGCACAGGTGCGCCTGCTGGAACACCTAGGCATCAAACGCTTTGCCGTCGTGGGTCCGAGTGTGGGTGGTATGCTATCTCTCGCGCTTGCACACATGTTCCCGGAGCGGGTGCGCAGTGTCATCCTCATCGGCGTGGCGGACCACCCGCCCATTGAGCACAAATTGTCGGTTTTTGAGCAAATTGCCGCCATCGAGTTGGATGCCAAATACCGTGCCGGGCGGTACCCGTTGAGCGATCCACCCGCCCGCGGACTCGCCCTAGCCCGGATCATCTGCCATAAGCTTTTTGTCTACCAGCGCGGTTTGGAGAAACGAGCGCGCAGTGGTGTGTCCCGTGACAACGAGCTGCTGACTTGGTACACGCCCACGCGCAACACGGAAAGTTACATGATTCACCAAGGCACCAAGTTTGCCAAACGCTTTGATGCCAACGCGTACATCCGCATCGTCAACATGTGGGCATCCTTCGACCTCCCTGCCCTGAGCGGCGAGTCCTGTGTCGATGACGCCTACCGCCTCTTTGCCGCACACCATATCCCCTTTTTGCTCTACTCCATCAATACGGATTGCTGTTTCTCCCCGCGCATCATTTCCCAATTTTACCGACGCCTCCTCAAAGCCGGTGTGCAGGCGACTTACACCTGCATTCGGTCCGGAAAGGGGCACGACTCTTTTCTCTTGGAACCGCAACTCTACGAGCAGGGCATCTCTTCCGCCCTTACCCTGCCGCGCTAGTTCTCACCCGGTTTCTCTGCGCTTTTGCCACGTCGCACGCGCCCCACGCCTGCTTAGCTTTTTCCCGCCCTCCCGTGCTATACTCCCCACACCATGGCACCACAGTCTACCACCCCCGCAGCTACTTCTGCCAAAAGTCGCTCTGAAACCGCCCACGTTGAGGGAGAAAAATCCGCATCGTTACACGCCGGAGAGTCCATCAACCGAATCTACAATGCCCTGCTCGACCGCTACCCGCAACCCATAACCGGCTCCGCACTGCAACAGCTCACCCGCCTTTGTGTGCGGCTTGTCTTTTGCCTGTACGCAGAAGCCGCTGGGCTCTTCGCCAAGGGACTGTTCTTGAATTACCTGCGTAGCTCCTCTCAACCGGGCGACAAACGGATGAGGCTGCTGACACTGTTTCGCGCACTCAACGTCCCGCCCGCGCAGCGCGACCCTTCCGATCCCGCCCTCCTCACTTTCCCACACGTATACGGCGGACTCTTTGACGGGATCCGCGACGATTCCATCCCACCATTCGACCCCGCCCTCTGCTCCCTCATCGAGGACGAAGCCGCTGCCGACTTCAACCGAGCAACCATTTCTACGACCATCCTCGGCGGGCTCTTCGAAAGCACCATCAACCCGAACACGCGCCGCGCCGGAGGGATGCACTACACATCCGCCGAGAACATCCACAAGGTCATCGACCCTCTCTTTCTGGACGCGCTGAGAGCCGAGCTCGCCGCCGTCCTCTCCTCCACACCGCAATCCGGCGCAGTGCGTGCCCGTAAGCTGAAAGATTTTCTCAAAAAACTCGCGTCCCTCACCTTCCTTGACCCCGCCTGCGGCTCCGGAAATTTTCTCACCGAAACCTTCATCTCCCTGCGACGTCTCGAAAACGAAGCCCTCCGCCACCTCGCAAGCGGTCGGGGCGAACTCGCTCTTGGGGCAGGCGTCTCCATCAACCAATTCCACGGCATCGAAATCAACGACTTCGCTGCGGCGATAGCCAAAACCACCTTGTGGATTGCATCCGTACAAATGTGGCGGGAAACGCGGGAGTTTACAACAGAGGAACTCTCCGACTTCCCGCCCTCAGAATGCCACGCGAACATCCGAGTAGCCGACGCTCTCGCCGTGGATTGGTTGGAGAACGTGCCAGGGCGGCACATCGACTACATCATCAGCAACCCGCCCTTTGTGGGGGCTCGCCTCATGGGAAAGGAGCAAAAAGCCGGGCTCCTGCGCGTTTGTCGGGGTATCTCCGGTGCCGGGGACCTCGACTATGTTTCCGGCTGGTTCCTCCGTGCCGCGCAGCTCATGCAAGCCGACCCCACCACCCGCGCCGCGCTCGTCGCCACAAACTCCGTCGTGCAGGGTCAATCCGTCACCCTCCTCTGGCGTCCGCTGATGGAACAGTGCGGCGTGTTCATCGACTTCGCCCACCGCACTTTCAAATGGACCAACGCAACGAGTGATCAGGCAGCCGTCCATTGCGTCATCGTGGGTATGACGGCACAGAAGCCGGACAAATGCACCATCTTCGATGAGCAGGGGAGGACTCATTCCGTTACCCAAATCAATGCTTACCTGACAGACGCGCCCCGCGTGTTTCTCGAGAAACGCACGCACCCCCTGTGTGTTGCGCCGAAAATGGTTTATGGAAATATACCGCTGGACGGTGGATATTTACTCTTTACCCCGGAAGAGCGGGATGATTTTTTGACCATCGAGCCGAGTGCGGCGAAGTATTTTAAGCGGTTCATGGGGGCAGAAGAACTGATTCAGGGAAGAGTGCGCTATTGCCTGTGGTTGGTCGATGCGTGCCCGCAGGAAATGGCAGACATGCCAAAAGTGTCGGAACGCGTCAGGCGCGTGCGGGAATTCCGACTGAAAAGTCCGCGAAAAGAGACGCGTGAAGATGCAGAACGTGCATGGCTATTCTCGGAAATACGCCAACCGAACATACCCTACCTCGCCATCCCTATGGTGTCCTCCGAAAAACGCGAGTACCTTCCCATGGCATTTTGCGGAAAAGAAATTATCTCGAGCGCAGCCATCCATACCATCCCCGGGGCATCCCTCTACCACTTCGGCGTTCTCTCCTCCGCCATGCATGCGGCATGGCTGCGTACTGTCGCGGGTCGCCTCGAAATGCGCTACCGTTACTCCGCCGGTGTGGTTTATAACAATTTCCCTTGGCCGTCACCTACTGTCGTACAACGGATGCAGATTGAGTCGTGTGCACGGGGAGTACTGGTTACCCGCGAGCAATTTCCCGACAAATCCCTCGCCGCCCTCTACGACCCGCTGCTGATGCCTCCGGAGCTCCGCCGCGCGCACGAGGAACTGGATACTGCAGTTGACGCCGCCTACGGGCACACGTTGACGGATGACGCCGCTCGTGTCTCCCTCCTCTTCACCCTGTACCAAAATCTAGTACTTCCCGCGCCGTCAGAAACGCACTCGATTTGAAAGAGTCTATACCACACCCGTCCCAATAAGATAGGAGGTTAAGGGGTGGGCGATAACTTTGCGGCAGGGATGCGGGGAGGGGATTAAGGACGAATTACTTCCATTCCCCCGCATCTTCCTGCCTCAATGTCATCCCCCACCATGAAGCCCATACTTTTCTTGGGACAGACGTGGCTACCCTCCGATATCCTCAATACTCCGGACAGCAACCGTGCACTTGTCTCTCGCATGATGCACGCTATATGGTACATGGGTCACGGGGTGGTGACGGGTTGAATCAGCTGTTTCTTCGCAGCCAGCCTTTCATTCATTGCATAAATCACGGCATTCGGCTGCCAAGGTTGGATGGAGCAGGCGAGCTTATGGCGTATATCATCCTGAAAATGACTTGCTACATCGTCCGGAACACCCTTCAGTACGAGCACAAGTCGTATAGTCGGAACATCACGTAATCTCATACGCCGCAGTTTATCGACATTTTGCACGGAAGGTTTCGCAGATGTATACTGACCGCCAAGCGCGAGGTCGAGCACGTCCGGTCGTAGCACGATCAGCGCAGTGGTGAACTTTGCGAACAGACGGGCACAGTAGTCCTCATAATTTGTAACGAGGATAAATCCATCCTTTTTGTGGGATTCCCGTTCTTTCGTGCTCAGGGAACTCTCCCTCGGTACCGAACTTTTAGCCTCGATGATGCAGATTTCCTTTTCATTCCAGAGCACAAATTCCGGTGTTGGAAGTCCTCGCCAGTGCTCATCCGGGTGGTTTTTGATGAGCGGCTCGATGTCGAAGAGATTGAAATCCTCCCGTTGGAGAAACAACATGCCGGATCCTTCGCGGATTGGGGATGCATTCATTTCAAAAGAGGCGATCCAGCTCTTCGTGGTACAAGGCTATAGATTCGAGCACGATGGGGTTGTCCGGTATACCATCCTTCATATTTTGCACAAGCCAGACCTTTTGATCGCCTGTCTGTTGGTAGGAAAGCACCGGCATGTCGACCTTGTGTTCCCTAGCTAGGAGTTCGAGTTTTTTCACGACAAAGTACGAATGCGTTGCCATAAAGAACTGAATACCATCCCTGCTCATCTCAAAGATGGCATCCATGAAGCGGGAAATAGCGGACGGATGCAAAGCGGACTCAGGCTCATCAATGAACACAACGGAGCCGGGACGGATATAGCGATTACCAAGCAGAATATCTAGAATGGATAATTTCTTTATCCCCTCTGACACACTTGCAACGGGATATTCTTCGCCATTGTGGGTAATCTTCCAGCAATGACAAATGGCGTCGTACTCAGGTTTAGCGTGAAAAATGTCATTGATCATGGCACGAGCCCTAGCCATTTTCTCGAAGCTCCGCCCCTTCGTCGGCGGACGTAGAAGCAGCTTCGCCAAGTCGCAATACGTGTCGTCAAAGCCGAAATCACTGTCATCATCACGCATCCGGACGATGGCATCATAAGCGGTAAGCACCTCCTTGGAGGGGAGAAAAACGGAGCTGATTGCTTTGGTCGGTAATGCACGACTGAAAGGTGATACACGCTCCGCCACCCGAATCTTTGAATCCCTCGGACCGAGGGAAAAATCCAGTCGATCTCCATTTCTCGTAGAGCAGCTAAAGCGCATCTCTTGAGTCACTCGCCGTTTCCGGTGCCGCACAATGGTGTTAATCGGATCGTTCTGGTATGTCCAGTAAATCTTTCTACTCAGGCATTCCGACAGTGTTTCGTTATTTTTCCCGCGTCTGTACTGCTCCATTGTTTTACACGCAACATAGAGCATCTTCATCATGTAGGTCTTGCCGCATGAATTTTCGCCCAAAACAAGGTTGATGTGCCCAAGCTCATCCACACTGAAGTCCTCAATGGGACCTAGATTTTGTACGGAGAAACGAGATAAAATGAGATCTGTATCCTCAGGCATATCCTGCTTCTCATTGTAAACGTTCCAATACCCGCGTCAAGCCAAACCCGCCCCTTTCCCCCCAAAAAATAAGGTAAAAATCGCATAGATATTAGCATTGCGGCACTCGCCGGAAAATTTCTCGGGGCAGATGCGACAAGCCGCACCCGTCCCAATAAAATTCTCGGAAAACGCTGCGATGCTAATCTCCATGCGGGTTACACCCGCTCTGCGCACCAAGAGAGTTTCAACCTCACGGGTGCATGGATTGAGTTCCCACTCGTCGTTCCGGTCTTGCCTCCTCTCGCCATGCCCGCGCATCTCCGTTGCGCCTAACTTCTTCACTTCGTACTTCGTACCTCGTACTTCCATTCCCCCGCGTCTTCCTGCCGCAAAGTCATCTCCCACCATGAAGCCCATATTTTCCTTGGGACAGGTGTGGTCTTGTCCGGATTGTGGGGATAATTGTATAGACGGAGCGGGAGAGATGGGGTAGAATGGGGTTCGTGAAGTGGAAGGTCAAACAACTTGAGGAATGTGAGTCCACCTTCGATGTGGCACGCGACGCGCCCGTGTGGTCTGTGGTGTGTGCCCGGCGGCAGACCAAGGGGCGCGGGCGATTCAACAGGGAGTGGATAGCGGGGGAAGGCGGGTTGTGGGCAAACTACAATGTCCCGCTCCCCGCAAACAGCAACCGGCATTGGGGGTTACTCCCCTTGGTGGCGGGAGTGGCAGTTATGGACGCACTGCGGGTATGCGAAGTAGCCGGACTACGGCTGCGGTGGCCGAATGACGTACTTGTGGGGCGCGCGAAACTTGCGGGCATTCTCGTGGAGCGACCTCAGGCGGAGATGGCATCCATCGGCGTAGGAATCAATGTGAACAACAGAGTCGTCCACTTGACCGATGAGCTCCGGGACCCGCCTACCCGCCTAGCAGATGTGGCGGGTACCTGTCCTTCATTGGTGATGCTGCGCATCATCTTGGGGAACTCGCTGTTCGAGGTATTCGGTTCTTTTTTGGAGGGAGGCATTGAGGCAATTTCTCCCATGCTCCATGATGCTTGGGGGGAACCCAGACCCGTTGTAGCCATCACCGACAGCGAGCGTTACTGTGGGTATTTCACGGGTGTAGAACCGGATGGATCACCCATTCTTCGCCGGGCTGACGGCACATACTTCACCGTGCCGGGCATCTCCATCGTGCGGCTCAAAGAACTCATCTAGAGGTCCATGTGTAGCTTATCACAGACTCAGGCAAACGAAGGCACCGGATGGCGCGGCTCTCCCACCGCAAGCTCCGTATCTCGGTCGCCCTTGCGCTCGATGAATGTTCTCCTTGCCCCTGCCCTACTCGGGATGTCTGCACTACTGACGAGCTGCGATGATGCCGACACCTCTGACGAACAGGCGCATTGGGACCCCGCTGCCGTGCCGAAGACACTGCAATGCGCGGCGTGCCACCAACGCGAGTACGCGCAGTGGGCAAGCAGCGACCACGCTTGGGCGGCGCGCCCACCCATGATGAAGTATGACGCGGCGGCTTTCCGTGGGCAGGAAATCCGCCGCGCCGGGTCGCGCTTTCATTTTACGACGAAGGGCGGGCGGGCTTTCGCGCACAATGCCGCCGGGGAGGGAACACCGGTTCCTGTTTCCCTAGCCATCGGGCGGGACCCCCTCGTGCAGTACGCTATCCCTTGGCGACACGGGGGCTTGCAGGTGCTCAGTGCCGCTTGGTCTCCCACCGCGCGGGAATGGTTCGATGTCTTTGCGGATGACGCACGCTTGCGCGAAGAGGGCACCGCTGAGCGACGCCCCGGCGACTGGGGACACTACACGGGACGCGGGATGACTTGGAACTCCCAGTGCGCAGCCTGCCATCTGACCGGCTTCCGCAAAAACTACGACCTGAGCACAGACAGTTACCACTCTGAGGCAGAGGAAATGGGGGTAACCTGCCTCGCCTGCCACCCCGCAGCCTCTCACCCGGACACTTTGGACAGATGCACGGCATCGCGCCCGCGCCGCACCCTCTCGACTAAACAGAAGAGCGATGTGTGCGCAAGCTGCCACGCCCGCGCCGAAGCTTTTGACGACAGATTTCGCCCCGGCAACCGTTTCGAAGACCACTATCGCCTAGAACTCCCCCTCGTCCCGGGCATCTTCTACGCGAATGGGATGCAGCAGGACGAAGACTTTGTGGAAACCGGGTACAGGCTGAGCCGCATGGGGGCGGCGGGTGTCACTTGCCTAGACTGCCATGACCCGCACACCGGCGAAACCATCCTCCCGTGGGAAGATAACTCACTGTGTCTGCGCTGCCATGCCACGGGGAAAGTCATCAACGGAACGCGGGCACCACTCTCCAACGGGGCACCGGAAGGCACCTGCCCGCGCGATTCCATCGGCGGTCGCTGTGTGGAATGCCACATGCCCGAGTCGAAATATATGGCACGCGACCCGCGACGGGACCACTCCCTGAACATACCGGACCCCGAACTGTCTCTCGAGCTGGGTACCCCCAATTCCTGCACGATGTGCCATAAAGATCGGGACGACCGCTGGGCAGCAGACGCGCTCAAGCGGGCTATTCCCCGCCAGCTCATGGAGGAGCGGAGACCTCGCACACGCGCCATCCACCACGCCATGCACGGGCAGGCGGATGTGGGAGAACTCCTGCAAGCGTTGGAGCACGAGACCCTGCCCGCTTGGCGTGCCACGCTTCTGGAACATCTGGCGCGCTGCCCCCTCTCCCCTGAAATTCAGGAGGCAGCTGCCCTCGCCGCGTCAGCCACCGACCCCATGGTGCGTGCCGCCGCCGCAAATATTCCCGGTAGGCATGTGCCCCCCCTGCTCCACGACCCGGTACGCGCGGTACGCCACGCGGCGGCTTGGTGTCTACTCGAGCAGCAGCCGGACTTTCCGCCCGATGCACCTGCCTTCGATGAAATACGCGAAGCAGCAGAATTTCGCGCCGACCAACCCGGCGGGGCTATGCAACTGGCACTTCTCGCCCTCGCTGCCGGTAATCCGGAAGCGGCCGAGGCACAATACCAACGAGCCATCCGACTGGACCCCGCCTCCCCCGTGCCCTACATGGACTACGCCGTGCTGTTGGCGCGTCTCAATCGCTCGACGGATGCCCTGCAACAGCTGTTGACCTGCACACACCTAGCCCCGCAAAACGCGGAAGCACAGTACCGCTTGGCACTCATCCTCATCGAACTTCGTTATTACCAAGCCGCCGATACAGCACTGGAGCGCGCATTGCAAGTGAACCCGCAACACGCTGCAGCTCGACAGACCCGTGCGGCACTCTCGGAACTCATGCAACAAACCACACCTACACCATCACCATGACTGTCGCAATCATCGCCATACTCATCGCTATCATCGCATTTTCCCTGCTTAAAGGTGTCATCAAGTTGCTGCTCCTAGCTGCAGCAGCTGTGACCGCCATCGCCGCGTGGATATTTGTCCAAAAAAACGGGTTTACCATGCTCGACATGATAACCAACTCCCCTCAACCATGGATGGTGCAAGCTCTCGCTTGGTTGGCGGCTATCTTTATTTTCGCCATCTTTTTCCACGGCATGAGCTGGTTTGCCCAGCTCTTTTCATGGCGGCGTGACGGGGCAACCACCGGCGGCATCCTCACCACGACCCTTATGTGCGTGCTGATGCTCTGGCTCGCTTTTCTCGGCATCTCATACTACGGAGATGTTTCTCTCATTAGCTTCTACCACGACCGTGCTACGACCTCCTCCGACGCCGTGCCCACCCTCCCTTGGGCTTCCCGCATCCAAGCCGCCCTGCGTAACTCGCCCCTGACTTCATGGGTACAGAAAATCAACCCCATGGATAATCCAACGCAGACGAAGCTGGCTTGTTTCGTGGCATACGGATGCTCGCTTTCCGATGAACAGTTGGAACGCTTTTACCACACCTATTTCGAGGGTTCCGGTATTGCTCGCCCTTCCTATCTCCTCAAACTCTTCCGCGATCCCGGTCTACGCACCCTCGTCCGAGAAAAACGCTTCGTCAGCCTCCTCGAAAATCCTTTCCTCAGAACCTTCCTCCAATTCCAAGATTCCCAACAGTTGAAAAACTTCAACTCTATTAGGTCGCCTTTCTCTTCCGCCCACTCCCCGGCTTCGCCTCCTCCCACTTTGTACTTGCAGCAAGCGTATGTGGCGGGCAACGTTTCCCCGCAACACGGTCATCCCGCCGCACTAAGCGTTTGATTGTCTCGGGGTTTGCGCTTCTGCATTTACGTTGCCTCTGAGCATATCAAACACCAGCAAACTTGACGTAGCCCCTCCCCCCAAAAAACGATGCCCCGAGAGCGAAAGCTGCCGGGGCATCGAGTGCTTAGGGTATAGAGATGCGACACAGAAGGATGCGTGTTATTCCCCGTTCGGTGCCTGCAGCATCTCCAGAAACTCTTTTGCGGGCTTGTAACCCTTATCAGCCGCCTCGCGAAGCCAATGCCCGGCTTGCTCCATGTCCTTTTCTACATCATCACCGAGGAGACCGAGAAAATAAAACGCTCCGAGGGTAAACTGTGCTTCTACATCCCCGTGTTCAGCAGCGAGACGATACCATTTTGCGGCTTCGGTGTAGTCTTTGTCCACGCCGTCACCGGCGCAATAGCAATCTCCGAGGCTTTTCTGCGCCGATGTATTTCCCTGTTCAGCGGCTTTACGATACCATTTCGCGGCTTCAGTGAAGTCCTTTGTTACGCCGTCACCTTTGTAATAGCATTCCCCAAGGCTATACTGAGCATCTGCATTTCCCTGCTCGGCGGCTTTACGGTACCACTTTGCAGCTTCGGTGTAGTCTTTGTCCACACCGTCACCGGTGCGGTAGCATTCCCCAAGGCTGTACTGAGCATCCGCATCTCCCTGCTCGGCGGCTTTACGATACCATTTTGCGGCTTCGGCGTAGTCCTTAGTAACACCGTCACCGGCGCGATAGCATTCCCCAAGGAGGCACTGAGTCCCTGCATCTCCCCGTTCGGCGGCGGGACGAATACTTTTTACAGCTTCGACGAGGTCCTTCGGAACGCCTATACCAAAGCGATAGAATATACCGAGAGCAGACCGCGCATCTGCATTTCCCTGTTCAACAGCTTTACGGAACCACTTTACAGCTTCGGTGCGGTCTTTCGGAACGCCTACGCCAAGAAGATAGAACAAACCGAGGGCAGACTGCGCATCTGCATTTCCCTGTTCTGCGAGTTGCCTAACCTCCTCAATGTTGTCCTGAGCATAGGTATTCAAAGGTACTGCGGTCAACATGGCGAATAGGAGCGCAGTGCAACGAATAAAGGTGAGGGTACGACTGCGTCTCCTCTTCCCCAAAATGGCTAGCGAATGCGTTTTCATGGCGTAAGGCTATCCTATTTTGGAAGAAAAGTCCAACAGAAAAAAGCTGCTTTTCAGCTAAAAATAGTGTCATACAGCTACCAAGGGATGAAGCAAAGGACTACTCGTCCCTTCAAATTTGCTATTTTGATGTTATAGAAGGAGTAAAAAAGGGAGGGGAGAATTGCGGCATTCATCAATGGTTGATTCCTTGTTGATTTTTGATTTTAGATTACTGACACCCGATAGAGCCGCTTTTTGGATGGTGCAACCCGTGTCATTCCTAAGTTTGCCGGTCTTTGCAGCAAAAGCTGGGTTTAGGCATGGTTTTGGGTGGATGAGCGGGAATGTTCGAGATGCTGTTCGGTTGAATTGGCAATTACACGCTTTCCTATTGGATTGGATGACTATGTTCCTCACTTCGCACTTCCATCTCGCTTGCCACACACACGCACTGCTTCACCACATCTCCCAGCACTCCCGTACTTCCCCGCACATCACCGCCACCCACCTCGCGAGTCTCTCCACGGCTTTGCCACTTCGTACCTCGTGTTCTCTGTTGCTTGACTTTTCTCCGTAACTGCGATACCCTGTGCGCGACATGAAACGGGTGCTTACAGGGCTGATGGTTGTGGCGGTATTTTTGTGCGTGGGCATGGCGGCATCGGCAACGGAAGTTATTCTGACAGGTGGAGTTGCCCTGAAGTCTTGGGAGTACCTGCGGGGTCCCTCCAAGCACGATAATTGGTGGGCAAACTTTATCCGTGCCTCCACCGTGTACATGCAGATGGAAAGGCAAACCAACCCCGAGCAAAAGTTTGTCTGGATTGTCTACCGCCCGGCGTACATTACCCGCAGCAAGGAGGAGAACACCGACTACATTTCGCGCATCCGCGAAACTGCTCGTAAGTTCAAGGCACAGCTCGTGTTGGTCGATACGGCGGCGCAAGCCTGCCAAGCCATCAACCGCGCGGGGCAAGGCAAGCGGTGCATCACCTCATTTGTCTACTTCGGACACTCCAATGCCCACGCCTTCATGCTGGACTACAGCAACACCATTATCGGCTCCTCCAAGCAGTGGATTCACGAGCGTGATCTCGCCACCCTCATCTCCCCGCTCGCATTTGCCCCCCAAGCCAAGTGCATTAGCTACGGTTGTTATACAGGATTGAGTATGAGCACCTACTGGAAACGAGCCTTCGGCGTCCCCCTCACGGGCAATACCTCCTCCACCCGCTACCAACCCGTCGGCGAGGGCAAGCTTCCCGTCGGTGTCGGCGAGTGGAAAGAATAATTGGGAAGTACGAAGTATGCAAAGCCGGGAAGTCACTCATGTGTAACACAATGGTCTAGTGCAAGTTTCCCGTCCGCGTATTCCCTCTGCCATTACTCTTGCATCTCCCCTACTGCTCATCACACGCTCTGCGTACCAAGGGGGCATCAACCTCACGCTCGCACGGACTTAGTCTCCACGCATCGTTTCGGCTTTGCTTTCTCCTGTCTTACCCGCGCAACCGTGTTGCGCCTAACTTATTCACTTCGTACCTCGTACATGATCACATCCCCGTCTCCTTGCCGCAAGCCCACCGCCCACCACTGAGCGTTTTATTTTCTCGGTCGCGGCTTTGAATTTGCCTTGCGAACGTGGGGAGAGGGTGTATAATACGCGCGCAAGAGATGAGAGCAGCACAGCTACGCGAAAAGTTGACGAACAGGGAGGCACCCTTGCGCATCCACCTGATAGGGGTGGCGGGTAGCGGAATGAGTGGATTGGCAAGGATGCTCATGGAAATGGGACACCGTGTGAGTGGCTGTGATTGCTCCACCAGCCAGGAAACTGAACGACTGCAACAGACCGGGCTGGACTTCTACAGTCCCCACAGTGCCGTACCGGTGCAGGACGCGGAGGTGGTGGTTTATTCCAGTGCCATACGGGAAGACAACACGGCACTGCATGCAGCGCGGGAGATGGGCAAACTCTGTATACGGCGAGCGGAATGCTTGGCAGCTATTCTCAACGGCGAAAAAGGCATCGTTGTAGCCGGGGCGCACGGCAAAACGACCACTTCATCGCTCACGGCGCACCTGCTTCGGGAAGGACGCATGCGTCCCAGCCATTACGTGGGGGCGGAGATACCCGTGTTGGGAGCGAACGCGCACTGGAATGAACAGAGCGACTACATGGTGGCGGAGGGAGATGAGAGCGACGGCACCCTAGTCAACTACTACCCGGAGTACAGCATCATCCTGAACATTGAAGCAGAGCACCTCGACTTTTACCGCGATCTGGCGCACATCAAGAGTGTCTTTGCGCAACTTTGTCGGCAAACGCGGAGTAAAATCATCTACTGCAAGAGTGATCCCGGCGCGAATGAGGTATGCTCCGTCTTCCCCAACAGCATCTCCTACGGCTGGAAGGATGCCGATTACACTGCCGATGATGTGCAAATTAAGAGTGGACGCTCCGTCTACACCATCAAACACTGCGGAGAAGTACTCGGACAGGTCGAGCTCGGGATTCCGGGGCGTCACAACGTGCTAAACTCTTTGGCAGCAGTAGCCTTGGCATTGGAGCTGGGTTGCGACTTCGCGGCAGTGGTGCGGGGGCTTGCCTCCTTCGCCGGAGCGCGGCGGCGTTTCGAAACTAAGTATCTATCGCGGAACTACCGGATCGTCGATGATTACGGGCATCACCCCACCGAAATCGATGCCACGCTGTCCACAGCACTTAGCCTGAAACCTAGGCGGCTCGTGGTTCTCTTTCAACCGCATCGATACACGCGTACGCAGTTGTTGCGGAATGACTTCGGACGCGTGCTCAAGGATGTGGATGAACTCTTTGTTACCGATGTATATCCCGCCGGTGAAGTTCCCATACCCGGAATCAGCGGGCAGACCATTGTGGATGCCGTGCGAGAGCAAGGGAGCACCCACGTACAATACGTCCCGGATGTGCATGGTGCCCACCGCGTGATCGGCAACATCCTGCGACCGGGCGATCTCTTCCTCACTCTCGGGGCGGGCAACGTGCACGAAGCGGGCACCTGCGTGGCGCGGGATTTGCGGCTGCTTGCGGAGATGCAGCAGGAATGTGGAGTGGATTTCCCCTGTTGTCTGTATGAACCGATGGTTCGCCACACCACCATTGGAGTGGGCGGGCGTGCGCAATTCTGGTTGGAACCGAACACGGCTGAAGCGACCCGTGCCGCACTTGGCTTTTTCAAAGACAGAAATATCCCGGTGTACGTCGTGGGACGCGGCTCCAACCTCGTGGTACGCGATGGAGGCATACGCGGGGCGGTTATTCACCCGGAAGGCGGTGAATTTGAGCAACTCAGCGTGGAGGGCACCCGTATCACCGCCGGAGTTGGGGTCAAACTGAAGAAATTGGCGTCCTTTGCAGCGGCGCATGGACTTTCGGGCTTTGAATGGATGGAGGGCATCCCCGGCAGTGTGGGAGGCGGTTTGCGGATGAACGCGGGGTCCATGGGCAAAGATATGTGGGGTATCTTTTACTCTGCAGAAGCATTGGACAAAGAAGGTGAGCCGGTGCACTTCGAAAAAGCAAATATGCAGGGAGCTCAGTATCGCGTCATCCCGGAGTTTGAGCATCATACTGTGCTGCGGGCAACTTTCAACGGGGTGCCGACAGGACGCGCCGTGATTGAGGCAACGATGCGGGGCTACCACGAAAAGCGCCGTGTCACCCAACCTCGGCAACCCAGTGCCGGCTGCACTTTCATGAATCCCCCCGACGGTCCGGCGGCAGGCAAACTCATCTCCGACCTCGGTCTGAAGGGCTTCTCCATCGGGGCAGCCCAAGTCTCTACCGTACACGCCAACTTTATCATCAATACCGGCGACGCATCGGCTGCGGATGTGACTGCCCTTATCGACCATGTCCGCCGCCGCGTCAAGGAGACCTACGGATTCACCCTCCGGACCGAAGTACAGGTCATCGGTGAGCGCGAAGCAGAATTCTAACCTACCTCTCTATGGAACATCTTCAACTCAACACACCCATTGCCCTGCTCATGGGGGGACCGGGGGCGGAGCGCGAGGTCTCTCTCGTGTCCGGCAAGGCCGTGCTGGAAGCCCTTCGTGAAGCAGGTTTCACCCACGTCTCCCCCGTTGTGGTGGACACCGAGGCACCGCCCATTCCCTCCGGAACCGAGCTCTGCTACAACATGATACACGGAACCTACGGGGAAGACGGCGGTTTGCAGTCTTACTTGGAAGGGCTCGACCTCCCTTACACCGGGGCAGGTTCCGCAGCGAGTCGCCTCTGCTTCGACAAGATTCTCAGCAAACGCGTCCTCACGGAAAAAGGTGTACGCACGCCCCGCAGTGAGGTCATCCGCGCGGGGGAACGACCGAGTTTTCGCACACCGCTCGTCATCAAGCCCCCCTGTCAAGGTTCGTCCGTAGGGGTGGAAATCGTGCATGAACCGGGACAGATGGATGCGGCACTCAAGGAAGCTGCCAAATACAGCGAAGAGCTCCTCGTGGAAGAATATATCTGCGGCAAGGAGCTGACAGTAGCAATTTTAGACGGAGTACCCCTCCCCGTCATCCACATCTGCCCACGTACCGGTTTCTACGACATGCGCAACAAATACCCTTCCATGTACGGCGGGGGCGGCACGGATTATATCTGCCCGGCGCATCTCTCGGAAGCAGTCACTCTGTCCGTACAGCAAGAAGCCCTGCGCGCCTACCGTGCCCTCGGGGTGCAAGTATACGGACGCGTCGATGTCCTTCTCTCCGAGGACGATCTTCCTTATGTGCTCGAAATTAACACTATACCTGGCATGACCGGGAGCTCACTCTTCCCGAAAGCCGCAGCGGCAGCGGGTATCTCCTACAGCGAACTCTGCAAGCGTATCGCAGAAATTTCTCTGCATTGTCCCAGATAACTTCATTCTGCGCTTTGCCATGAATATGCGCGACAGAGGTACCTCGCG
This sequence comes from uncultured Akkermansia sp., assembly GCA_964424645.1. Classification (GTDB taxonomy): domain Bacteria; phylum Verrucomicrobiota; class Verrucomicrobiia; order Verrucomicrobiales; family Akkermansiaceae; genus Akkermansia. The sequence continues at coordinate 20,244 of CAYRJI010000027.1, forward strand.
CGAGAGCTCCAACGTACAGAAGCTCGAAAAGCTTATGTCGTTGCGGAAGCGTCTCTTTAACCTATTGGCCCTGAGGCGTGGAGCGATTCGGCTGAAGCGGTGGCTCATCCTCGCCGTCATCGCGTTGCCCGTGGTCGCACTGTTGGTGCTCGGCGTCCACTTTGTGCTCGAAAAAGCGTACGGTTTGAACGTGGAGCAGATTGTCTTCAAGTCTTCCCGCAATATCATCACCAAGCAACAAGCTCTGCAAATCCTGCAAGTCGGCGAAAGTGTCAACATGGCCACACTGAACGTCGATTCTCTTCGCCGCAAACTCGAATCTCACCCGGCTATTCTCTCCGCCGTCATCCGTGCCGAACTCCCGGATACCCTCTACATCGAAGTCGAAGAGCGCATCCCCATCGTATACGTCGCGTGGGAAGACGGCGCGCGCACCGGTGATAACACCCGCCTCTTCATGGACCCACAGGGTACCCTCTTCCCCGTGGATGAACAGCTCCACCGCAGCTTCCTCGGCGTCCCCACTTGGTACCTTCGTCCGGAGGATGCTCAGGAACTCAAGTCCGGCACACAAATTGACCCTCGAAAGGTTCGCCCCATTGCCGCTCTCATTGCCGCTTCCAATATCTACTCCCCGGAGGAAATCCCCCCCATCGCCGAAATCTTTCACCCCAAAGACTGGCAACTGCGTCTCATCCTCGACAACGGTGCGGAAGTTATGATGGAAGTCCTCCATATCCGCGAGCAAATGGACCGCCTCGCGTTCATCCTTGAACACGCCCGCGCCACCCATCGCCGCATTCGCTCCATCGATACCATCCCCACACATAACCCCGCCGTCATTTTTGAACCCGCAAACTCTCCGTAGCCGAAACAAATCTGCCCCGTAGAAGTGAAATGTCTCGTGCGGTTCGGTGGGTTTGCCTCAGGAGAATCGAAGTACGAAGTATTCAAGTTCGACGCAACGAGGTTGCTCCAAGGAAAATGGTACTCCCTCGCTTCGTACTTAATCACCTCTCCGTTTTCCCGCGACAAAAAACATCGCTCACCACTAGGTCCCTAATTTGTTTGGGACAGGTGTGGTTCACCGGTTCAATTTTTTTCTTTTGGGAACCTTGGTGTACTTGCAAGCTCTGACGGGCGAAAATACCCGAGTATATTCTTTTCAGGATATGGGATAGCCCATTGAATATGGTTAAGTTTACGAAAGGTGCTTCTTGCGATATGTTCACCTTCCTGAAAAGCTGCACGAACGGTTTCTACGGGTGGCATATCCTTATACGAAATCTCCACTGTATCCCTGAAAGTATTAATCAGTGCGCAGTCGTAAGGATGAAACTCCTGACTAGGCTTATTCATGAGCGGCTTCTCATTGTAGATCTTTTCATATAATGTCTCAAAAACTTCACTGAAGCTTGCTAGGTATTCACTACATTGCGAATCTGTCAAATCTAAACAATGTCCCGGGATGATGATAGCTCCCAACACATCCGGAGCGTCTGGGTAGTGTTGCTTTGCCCACTTAAGTGCTAAGTCATAGCTATTTTCCCAAAAGTAAACGCCCCTTCCCAGCCACTCACAGTTGGAATCGCTAGGTACAAGATGCCTCTGCACCCCACTCAAGATCGCTTGGGCAGTCGCATGACTACACCCATGATATCCTAGGATAATCCCGTAATTCATGAAGCAAGAAAGATGGGTGAAAAATTGACGTACCGGAAGCGCGGGCTACACATCACCGGGCACAGAACTTTCACACTTAGTCGCTTGTTCCCGTACTTTTTTTTGTGCTTCTTTCGCGCGTATTTCTTCACTAAGCTCATCCAGCATCCTATCCCTTTCATCGGCATCGGCTGCCTTATACTTATCTA
>CAYRJI010000028.1:0-22064 GCA_964424645.1 uncultured Akkermansia sp.
CCCTCGCCGCATCCGAAAATGACGGTCGGGGAACCCTCATGCACCTACGGCACGAGGGTTTTTCGTATCCTCGTTGCGCTTCACACCCAAATCCTCTCTCCCTCATCCCACCCTCGCCACACCCGTCCCAATAAAATTCTCGAAAAACGCCGCGATACTAATCTCTGTACGGGTTACAGACGCTCGGCGTGCCAAGGGGACTTCAACCCCACGGGTGCCTTGATTTATTCTCCTCACGTCGTTTCGGCTTTGCCTCCCTCCTACTCCCCTGCGCAACTCCGTTGCGCCTAACTCCTTCACTTCGTACTTCGTACCTCGCACTTGATCACCTCTGTGTTTCTCGGCGACAAAACCATCGCACTACTCTGGGCGTTTAATTTATGTGGGACGGCTGTGGTGTGTGGGGGGACTGACACAATTCAGGCTTGTTTCCGGAGCGAGAGGGTGTACAATGCGGGCGTGTGGGTGTATATACACCTCACATGCGGAGTGGGGAGGAAGAACCGCTGAGGGATTCGACTCCGTGCATCACCATATCACAAGCAGAGAAACAGCCGTTCCGGGAACGCGAAAGGAACAGTGCTGAAAACGAACACAGAACAGACCATGGCAGAACATCATACTCAGGGGAGGCAGGGGCAAGGTGCCCGCCGCCGCCGTAATTACCGTGCCAACCGGAACCATCGTCAGCGCATGCCGAAGCCGGAGGAGCCCAAACCCTCCTTCCTTAAGCGCATGCTCTCAATTTTCGGGATTGGGAGGAAGAAGCAACCGACAGCAGAGAGCAAAGCGGAGAGGTCGAGCAAAGGAGTCGCGACACAGGCGACTCAGCGGGTGCGTGTTGCACAGTCGCGCACGCCGCGCAGCGGAGCAGGCACCCAAGCCGCCGGGAAGCAGCGACGGTCTGCGACCATCCCACCGCCGACGGCGCATAGTACGCGACTCTACGTGGGGAACCTCTCTTTTGAGAGCACGGAGCCGGAGCTCGAAGAGCTCTTTAAGGGGTTCGGGCATGTGCGGAAGGTAGAGGTAGTGTACAATTCACGCACCTACCGCAGCAAGGGATTTGCTTTTGTGGAAATGGAGACAGAGGCGGATGCTAAGCGAGCGACGGAGGTGTTGAACGGGCAGCCGTTCATGGGGCGCGAGATGCGAGTGTGTGCAGCCGGGGAGCGCAAGGAGCACGAGCGCAGTAAACCGCAGGAAGGCACCGCCGGTGTGACCGATAGGCCGCAGGAGGAAGAAGAGGATGTGACAACTGAAAATGCAGATTTTGGGGAGGAGACAGTTGTCAATTTGCCGGAAGTCGGCACGACCACACCCGAGAAAACTCGGCAAGACTGACAGACTCTCAGAGCTTTCCCATCATGTCTATAGCTGAACGCCTTACGGAAGTACGCCGACGCATGGTGAGGGCAGAGGAGCGCAGTGGGCGGGCTCCGGGTTGTGTGAAGTTGTTGGCTGTCAGTAAAACTTTTCCGGCGGAGGCAGCTAGGGAGGCATACGATGCCGGGCAGCGTATGTTCGGGGAAAATCGCCTACAGGAGGCTCTTGAGAAGATACCCCGGTTACCGGAGGATGCCGTTTGGCACCTTATCGGACCCCTGCAGCGCAACAAAGTGCGGAAAGCCCTACAGGCGGGTGTAGCACTGATCGAGGCAGTAGACAGCTTACGGACGGCGGAAGCCATCTCGCGCGTGGCGGGGGAACTCGCCGTAAGTGCAGCCATACTTCTGGAAGTCAATATCGACGGAGAGGCGAGCAAACACGGCTTTGCGCCCGAGGAGCTACGAGCGGCCTGGACACAGCTGACGGCCCTCCCCCACCTCGACGTACGAGGGCTGATGTGCATCCCCGCACCGACAGAGCAGCCCGACTCGGCGCGCCCGGCTTTCACTGCCCTGCGTAAGCTTGCCGAGCAACTGCGTGCCCTAGGTCCCCTCCCGTTGCCTGTACTCTCCATGGGCATGAGTCACGATTTCGAAGTCGCCATCGAGGAGGGGGCTACCGAAGTACGTGTTGGCTCTTTGATCTTCGGTGAACGCTCATACCCCGCTTCCCCTGCATGAACGAGGACTTTAACGAGTTTAACTCGTGGGACTGCGCGGGAGCAGCCACGATGCTTGCCCTTGTCCCGGCGGTTTTTTATTACGTGAACTCCGAGCATGATCTTGCGGGGACAGCTGCCATGGCGGCGATCGCCGTGGGGGTGGGCGTCTTCGTCCTCGTTGTCGCTTTTCTTACGGACACCCGTATTGTCAGTCGCATCCTGCAATTTGTCGGCATCCTCCTCTGCATCGCCTACTGGATATTTGCCCTCCATTCGTGGTACCATAATTCCAAGTTCACGCCCCCGGAACCCAATCTGTCCCGGGAGACTTCATAGCCTAAAGTAGAGCGATGACTTTGATGCAGGAAGGTGCGGAGGTGATTCCATCGATGCCGCAGATACGCCGTATCCTCCCGCAGATTGAGAATGGAATGGCTTGCAGGTACCTATATGACGATGCTCCTAATCACGCTGAAACTCGGAAGACTGTAGACTCTCATAATACGGCGACCCGTTTTTTCTAGGATGACGATAGTACACGTATCACCCGATATCGTCGGACCGCTGATAATACGGTCACCCGTGTTTCCGACCCTTAAGCGGTTAGAACCTGAAGGACGGATGATCTGTATGGTGATCTCGTCGTATAAAATGACTTGGACGTCTTCTACGGATTGACAGTCGTACCGAGTTGCGTCGAACACACAGCTACTGACCATGCGGTCGCAGGAGCTTTCTGTCGACGTGTCCCCAAACCTACTGTCGGCAAGGGGCAACATCGGACAGAGAACGCACGCTGCAGTTGCCTGCACGACAGAGACCATTCCGACGAAGAGCAGATGTTGCACTATTTTCATACCTTTGCTTGCCTGACAGGGCGCATTATACGCATTGGCGATACGTATGTCAAGTACCGGTTGAGCATCGCAGCTGTCTCCCCACGCCTGTTCCAATAGTCGCCCACCTCTAAGCTCGTATTTTTCTTGGGACAGATGTGGAATGACGTATGTATTGCTAAAGCGTACTCTGCCCCGTTTCTGTGTACAGCAGCATTACACTTTGAATATTATGGTATAATGTGATAGCGCGTTGACAAGAAGGAGAGAGTGTGGTAGACTGGCGGGGGTTGACGATATGGCGATGCTGAACGTACATGGACAGGAGAACTTGGTGAAGCCCGGGTTTTACATGCCCAATAGGCTGAGCATAGCAGCGGGAAAGGCATTGCACCACATGCTGGAGGGGAAGGTGTGCTACTTGGTGGATAACACATTTCCGCCGGCACCGGGGATCATGGCGTATTTGAGGACGAAGGACATATCGATAGAGTACTTTGATTTTCGGCATACGACCTCGCGCGCGGTGCGGGAGCAGATACTCGCGCACATGAACGCCGGGCAGAGTGTGGTATTCTTACCGGGGCAAGTAGCAAAGACCCGTGGGACTTTGGCGGATGTGCCGTCGCCGTTTTTGCGACACTTGGGGAGTTTGCACATTGCGCCTGTCCCCGTATTTTTAGGGTATTACGGCAACACGCTCACGACACTTTACCGCGACCAAGAGGAGGAGGGGTGCAGCGAAGAGTTTCATATCATGCCGAGATTGGCACCGGGACCGCAGACCGGGGAGAGGCTCTTAGGGGCATGGATGGAGAAGGGCGAGGAACTCTTTTCTGCACGCCCTCTGCTGGAAGAATCGCTGACCACTCGGATTGTGTATACGATGCGGGAGCACCCGAATACCGAGATAAGGGATGGCTTGAGTGGCATGGTCATGCCGAATTACAAGATGCTGGGGGTAGCGATGACGATTGCCCGTGTGCTGCGGAAGCGGGGGGATAAGCGGATGGGAGTCATCCTGCCGCCGGGTCCGGTCGGCACTCTTGCGATCATATCGTGTCTGCTGGCGGGAGTGACACCGGTGATGATCAACTACGCCTCATCTCGAGCAGCATTCGAAAGCACGGTACGCCAAGCACAGCTTAAGACCTTTATCACGGCACGCAAATTCATGGAGAAGCTGCCCGGTTTTGCGTGGCCGCCGCAGGAGCAACTCATCGTAGCCGAGGAGCTGCTGCATCAGCTTTCCAAACCCGCGCTTCTCGCTAATGTCCTGCTTGCCAAGGTAGCACCGGCATCCCTGATATGCAAGATGTACGACACGGATGCGCATCGGGGGAGAGATGAAGCTGTGATGCTCTTTACTTCCGGTTCATCCGGGGAGCCCAAGGGAGTGGCACTTACTCACAGGATGATATTGGCTAATGTGGCACAGTGCGCCTGTCGTATCGCCCTACACGAGGAACGCTTTTTGGGAAGCCTGCCCATCTTCCACAGTTTCGGACTGACTGTCACGCTGATGCTCCCCTTGCTGAGTGGGTACCCCATCTGCACGTATCCGAATCCGACCGATGCACGCACTCTCTGTGAATTGACGGCGGAGCATCAGCTGACCCTCCTTTGCGCCACGCCGACGTTTGCTCGCGCCATGCTCCGGCGGGCAAATGCACACACATTTGCGAGCGTGCGCTCATTTATCGTGGGGGCAGAAAAGTTGCAAGAGGATGTAGAAAAGGGCTTTGAGGAGAAGTGTGGGGTGATATTGATGGAGGGCTATGGTCTCACCGAGGCGACTCCCGTGTGTTCTGTGAATGTGATGGATGCACCGCCGGTACCGGGCTCCGCATTCTACGTGCCGGGGCTCGTGAAACGCAGCATCGGGGCACCGCTGCCGGGTATTGCTGTTCGTATCACGGATGTGGACGACGACACGCGCGTGCTTCCCATCACTGAGCGCGGAATGATCTGGTTCCGAGGAGCAAACATCTTCGGCGGTTATGTCGGAAAACCCGAGCTGAATGACAGCATCTTCCGGGATGGGTGGTTCAAGAGCGGGGACATTGGGCATCTCGACCTCAACGGCTTCATCACCCTCGGCGGGCGTCTCTCTCGCTTCTCCAAGATCGGCGGGGAGATGGTGCCCCACGAAGCAATAGAACAGGCGATTGGGCAGATTCTGCAGCTGGACCCTGAAGATGGACAGAAGATAGCGATTACCGGAGTGGTAGATAAACAAAAGGGGGAGGCATTGGTGCTACTTTCTGCCCTAGCAGAGCACCAACGCAGTTCTCGTGAGCGTGAAATACTCAATGACATACGCATTAAATTGGCAGAGCGCGAGCTACCCAATCTATGGGCTCCGCGCTACCTTGTGCCCGTGGAAGCTATCCCCTTACTCGCCAGCGGCAAACTCGACCTGCGCGGCTGCCACTTGCTCGCCGAAGAAGCACTGGTGGAATAGTTTTCCCGGGACAGACGCGTCGTGCTCGGGGTTTAGCGTTCTTTGTGTTTGCGGTTCTGACGCTCCATATTTTCCTGATGCGTCTGTTGCCAGTACTTCGAGATGTCAAAGTACTGCGTCACTTTAATCTTCTGACCGCGTATTTTTACCGAGATCGTGAAGACATCGTACACTTGGACACCGTTGACAAGGGTCTGGCGTTCGGGGCGAGGGAGACCGAGTCGGTCAATGACAAAATACTCTTGACTTATGACATCATCATCTTCCCCCTGCATCACCCACGCGGTTTCTTTAGTAAACCCGTAGCCACCCTGCACAATTTCGGGGTACATAAACAAGAGGCGTTTCCCCGCTTTCTCCACAAACGTCTGAAGTTTCTTCAGCAGGATTTCCTCTGATGCTCCCGGGGCAGTATCCGCGACGAGTAACGCTTTACTGAGCATGGGGCAGACCTTTTTTAGGGTCCCATTACCGAAAAAGCGAGCTTGCTTCATGCGTTCCATCTCACTATTCAATTTATCCAGCGTTGCTTTGATAGCTTCCTCATTGTCAATATAATATATCACTAAACACCCTTTGGCGTCGGTAGAGAGTTGCATTTTTTCGAAGTGCGAGAGGGCGGGAAGGAACTCGCTTGTTTTTGTGCAGAAGTCATTGATAGCTCCTGTGTCACGCTTATTCGCCTTTTCCGCTGCCTCACTCAGGCTAACCACTCCCGTGAGAACTTGCATGAACAGCGCGACATCTTCTTTATCGCGGGGGGACAACTCGTCGATGTCATTGCAGGGCGGTATCGGAACTTTCAATGGGGCAGTTACCGGCACTTCTTCTTCGGAAAGGAGGAGGGGGTTCATCCATTCCAATACTGACTCTAGGAGGTTGATGTACGCGTATTCCATAGTGAGAAATTGTGTGACACCGAAAGAGTACCAAATCAAGATCACCTTGCAAGAAATTTATTCTACTGGACATCCTATTAAAACAGGGTAAATTCCACTACCTATGAATGTACGCAGACCTAATAAACAACCCGCCAGAAACGCACGCAAACCCGAATCCCCTGCCGGAGGCGACACCCCATCTCCCACTCCGGACGAATTAATTGCGCAGTTTAAACAGGCTGTAGAACTCTGTTGGTACGGTGGGGGATGGGAAGCGAGCATAGAGGCGAGAAAGTTAATCCGCAAAGCCATCGATCAAGGTGTAGAAGAGATCGTGAAGCAGAGAAAGGATGCTGAGGCGCAGTTCCACCTCGGGAGATGCTGTCAGGACGGTGATGGCATGACCAGAAATCGTCCCGGGGCGGTGGAATGGTTTCGTCTCGCGGCGGATCAGGGATATGCACCGGCGCAGTTCTACCTCGGAAAATGTTATTCCGAAGGTCGCGGCGTGAACAACGACCCCGTCGAAGCGATAAAATGGTGGCGTCGCGCCGCTGAGCAATGGTATGCACCGGCACAGTTCCACCTCGGATGGTTTCACGAAAGGGGCAGGTGCTTAAAAAAGGATTACGCTGAAACGGCAAAGTGGTATCGTCTCGCCGCCGAGCAGGGCTATACAAAGGATTATGCCGTCTCTACATATAAAAAATGGTGCCATCGCGAGGATGTAGGTGTGCGCGAGGAGATCGCCAAGGCTGTAAACACCGAGGTAGTGGAGAGATACCGCGTCTCTGCCGAGCAAGGAGATGCGGAGGCACAGTTCTGCCTCGGATGGTGCCATTTTTACGGTGTAGCTGTCGACAAAGCTCCCGCTGAAGCTGTCGCATGGTACCGTCTTGCCGCCGAGCAGGGATATGCACCGGCGCAATACAACCTCGGACGGTGCTACCACCGGGGCAATGGCATCGCCAAAGACCCCGCTGAAACCGTCAGATGGTACCGACTCGCCGCCGAGCAGGGCTATACACCGGCGCAATACGACCTCGGACGGTGCTACTGCTGGGGAGATGGCATCACCAAAGATCCCGCCGAAGAAGCGAAATGGTGGCATCGCGCTGCCGAGCGAGGAGATGCAAGAGCGCAGAACAACCTTGGGGTCTGCTATGCCACCGGCAAGGGTGTGCAAAGTGACTTCGTCAATGCGGTAAAGTGGTTTCACCGTGCTGCCGAGCAGTGGTATAAACCGGCGGAGTTCAATCTTGGTGTGTGCCACTACTACGGTGAGGGCGTTGAAAAAAGTCACGAGCGAGCGGCTGGCTCGTTTTCTTCCGCCGATTACGAGTTTGTACCGGCGCGGTACGGCATGGGACGATGCTATTACCGTGGCGAAGGTGTCGACAAAGACCTCGCCAAAGCGGTGTCATCGTTTCACCTTGCAGCCGAGCAGGGAAATGCAGCTGCCCAGTACAGTCTTGGTCTGTGCTATTACTACGGCAAAGGCGTAAATAAAAACCCCGCCAAAACGGTGAAATGGTTCCGCCTCGCCGCCGCGCAGGGGTATGCCCCGGCACAATTCAACCTCGGGTGGTGTTATCGCAACGGCGAAGGGGTGCAAAAAGACCCCACCAAGGTGGTAAAATGGCTTCGCCGCGCGGCGGATCAGGGATATGCACCGGCGCAGTTCTACTTCGGGAAATGCTATCTCGATGGCTGTGGTGTGAACGTTGACCCCGCCGAAGCGGTGAAATGGTTTCACCTCGCCGCCGAGCAGGGATTCGCAAAGGCACAGTTCTACCTCGGGTGGTGCTACGAGAGAGGCAAGGGCGTAAAAAAAGCCCCCGAAGAAGCGACAAGATGGTACCGCATCGCCACAGATCGCGAAGTTCCAAGGACGCGAAGCCGCTTTGTATTTCTTAAATTTTGTTACGATGACGGGGAAAGCGTGACCGAGGTCATCCCCGGAGTGGTAGAAAAGTACCGTCTCGCCGCCGAACAGGGAGATGCCCACGCGCAGTTCAAACTCGGAAAATGCTATGACGCGGGATGCGGTGTGAGCAAAGACCCCGCCGAAGCGGCGAGATGGTTCCGTCTCGCCGCCGAGCAGGAGCATGCGGAAGCACAGTGCAGCCTTGGTGGGTGCTATCTGGATGGGATAGGCGTCGAAAAGGACGTGAGGCAAGCCGCAAAGTGGCTGAACATGGCGGCGGATATGGGTATCACCGAGGCAAAGGAGCTACTCAGAAGGCTCAACCCGAAAAAAAACGTGGATTTGTACCTAAAAAAAGCAAGGGCCGGGGATACCAAGGCGATGCTTGAACTCGGCAAATGCTACCTCAACGGGGTAGGCGTCGAAAAAGACGCGAAGCAAGCCCTAGAATGGCTCCTGAAAGCGGCAGAAGCCGGAAATACCGATGCTCTGCGTGAACTCGCTAAATGTCCCCATGATGGAGGGAACGAAGCAATGCGTTACTGGAGATATTTTGATATTGGAGATGCAATGTATAACCTTGCCATGCGCTATCGTCATGGAGATGGCATAGAAAAAGATCTCGAGAAATCCGTCGAGTGGATGGAAAAAGCAGTAGCAGCGGGTAAAGGAGGTACCAAGGTAATGTTTGAACTTGGCAAATGCTACCTTGCCGGGATAGGCGTGGAAAAAGATGCGAAACAAGCTGTAAAGTGGTTCCGAAAAGCAACAGAGCACTGGCTCGGGAATCCCGGTGCTGAATATGAGCTGGGGAAATGCTATCGTGATGGCATAGGTGTGGAAAAGGACGAGGCGCGAGCTGTACCTTGGTTCCGAGGAGCGGCAAATAGAGGGAATGCCAACGCAATGTTCGAGCTGGGGCAATGCTACCTTGAAGGGAAAGGCGTGAGAAAAGACGAGGCACGAGCCGCAAAGTGGCTATGCAAAGCAGCTGCAGAGGGTAACGCCGATGCAGGAAAGTTGCTGCAAAAGCTTGACCCGAAAAAAACTGCACATTTGTACCAAATGGCGGCAAAAGCCGGGAATACCGATGCAATGCTCGACCTTGGCAAATGCTACCTTGACGGGAGAGGCGTAGGAAAAGACGAGGCGCAAGCCGCGAGGTGGCTGTGCAAGGCAGCTGATGAAGGTAACACCAAGGCGACAGAGCTACTGCAAAAGCTTGACCCGAAAAAAGCTGCGCATTTGTACCAAATAGCGGCAAAAGCCGGGAATACCTACGCAATGTATCACCTCGCCGTATGCTATCGTGATGGCATGGGCGTAAACAAAGACGAGAAACGAACCGTATATTGGTTCCGAAAAGCAGCGTTGTATGGGAACGAAAATCTCGATGCAATCGCTGAGCTAGGTAAATGCTATCTCAACGGCATGGGCGTAGAAAAAGACGAGAAGCAGGCTGAAATGTGGTTCAAAAGAGCGGCAAGCTTGTCAGAAAATGCCTAGTCGGATGATGATGACTGAACGGATGTTTCCCGCATCCCGAAGCTGCGTACAAAATTCTACCGGATAGCCCATTAAAATGAGATGAACTCTACCATCCACGGGTACAAAAGCTAGATAATCTGCCTCGATTAATTCCCACACCCGCGCCCCGGCAGCACCCGCTACCGGGGCAAACCTTTCTTAAGCTGTTACATCACTGCCACCTCACACGCTTTCCCCGCCCATCCCCACTGCCAATCCCACACGCTCCTCCCCGACCCCGCCACTTCGTCCTTCCTTTTGTTCGTCACCATCTCAACCCGGCGAGTATCCGTTTATGCGAAGGATGTCTGAGTCTCTGCAGAGCTTTTGCTTCAATTTGGCGGATGCGTTCCCGTGTCACATTAAACAAGTATCCCACTTCTTCGAGCGTTCTCGGTTGACCATCGAGCAGACCGAAGCGTAAGATAAGGACGGTTCGCTGCCGCTCGTTAAGTACACTGAGCAACAGATGCAACCTTTCTCGCATAGCATTATTGTCTGCTCCCTCCCAAGGGCACTTTGCTCGTGGGTCTTCTATGAAAGTTTCGAGTGGTGCTTCCCCCGTTTCACCGATAGGTTCATAGATCGAAATAGGTCTCTGAAACATCTTGAAGACATCGCGCACGCGCTCCGCACCCGTACCGCATCGCTCGGCTATCTCCTCTGCCGTAGGTTCCCGCCCGAGCTCTTGCATGAGTCCTCTTTGCGCATGCATGAATTTGTTGAAGATTTCGTTCATGTGCACCGGAATGCGTATGGTACGCCCTTGGTCTGCAATGGCTCGCGTTATTGTTTGGCGTATCCACCACGTCGCGTATGTCGAGAACTTGAAGCCGCGTTTGTATTCAAACTTCTCCACTGCCTTTATCAACCCGACATTGCCCTCCTGTATGAGGTCGGAAAAGTCCGCTCCTCGGTTGGTGTATTGCTTTGCTATCGACGCCACGAGGCGCAAATTCGCCTCTGTCATCTCCTTTCTGGCATCCCCGATTTCTTTCAGGGCTGTACGCACCCTGCGGTAACTCTCCAAAAAATCATCGATGGGCATCCGGAGTCGCATCTCTATTTCTGTCAGCGCGTCTTGACTCACCCGATCGCCTGGTGTTTCCGATAGCTGCCGCCGGTGGTCAAGGATGCGCTGCCGTACCTCCTTCAACTGTCCTACAATCTCCACGCTTACCTTCGTCCGGTAACATAGTGCATTGTATAACTTATTGATTTCTCTGTTGATTGCAAGTAGTTCAAGTTTGGCGGCTTCGCACCCCTTCCCCCGGCGACGTGCCTGTCGCAAATTTCGATAGGCGATATCGGCGGCAGCATCATACTTCCGCAGTTTGCCGAGGGTGGATTGCAGTGTCCGAATGTATTCCTCCCGTGTCTTATTTTTTTGTTCTGCCACCACTTGCTCGTAGCGTTCCTGTCCCCGTATGAGTCTCTCGGCAAATTCCCGATAATATGTCCATACTATCCCAATTCTATGCAGCTCTTTTCGCAATGTCCTCTTGGCTTGGTCGATACGGCGTCCGAGTTGCATCTCTTCCTCGCGACTTAAAAGTCTTCTTTTCCCGATCTGCCTGAAGTACGCATGCACGGAATCTTCCATATCCATCTCCCTTTCAGTATTTTTCTGTTCCGCGTCGTACTCTTCCTCCCCTTCGGTGTCGAACATTTCTTCCTCCTCTGCGTCGACGATCTCAAGGTGCATGCCACGCAATGTTTCCGTGACTTTTCCATAGTCTTCTGCGTCCATACCTGTCGCGGTAAGCCTGTCATTGATGTCATCGTACGTCAGGTACCCCTGCTCCCGTCCCAGCTGTGCGAGTTGCTGTACTGTTTCCTGCACAGCGGGGTCTGCTATGTTCCTTTCGTCTTCCCCGATGTCTGCCGTCACCTCGACGCCGCAGGAATGCAAGTGCTGCAAGAGACGCCCCATATCCCCCCCTTTACACCTATCAAAGGGTAGCGCATCGAGGACGTCAGTCTCCGTGACACACCCGTGCCGTTTCTCGGCATACACCACCAATTGTTTGAACGCATTCTTGAGCGTCGGGTCGTTCGGAAAGCACTTCTGCAGCATTGCCGGGGTCACCCGGCTATTGATGTCTCGATCTGTGTTCCTGCGCTTCCTCTTCGTGTGTCCCCCGCTCGCTCTCCCCGTTTCCTGCATCGGGGTACGTCCGCCATCTCCACTCTTAGCAGCTACCCCATTATGCTTCACCCGCACTTGTTGTTCCTTCGTTTTCATCGTTTTTTGTTTGGTTTGTGTCTCGCCGACAAGCAAGTCCGCTCGTACCTGACCGGAGCATCTCGGAGTCGCCCGCCCCGCACCTCTCGCTCGCTCTTCTCTTAGGTCTCTTGCGTCCTTACCTGCTACTGCATTCTGTATTGGATTGGCTCTCATCTTCATTTTCTTTGGTTAGTCTCCTCCCCGGCATGTGCCGTGCGGCATCTTCTGACCGGGCACAATCTTATTCGTATTTTTTCATCCTTTTTCTACAAATTTTTCACAATTTCTTCCTTTTTTTTGCATCTTGTACACGAATTCCGCCCTGAATCGCCCGTTCCCGCCCTCATCTGCGTGACTCCGTTACGACTCTGACCATCGAATAGGGGTTGTTCAGACAACACCTAAATGCGCTAATGATAGCACACTCGTGCTGTTCGCGGTTTCGGAAAAATCTATTAAGCGTGGTCTCCGTCAGGAATTCCATCAAGTCTATTTATCAGCAGTCAGTTCCTCGTATCTCGCAAACATCTCTTCGCTCTTCTCTCTCTCAACAGGAGGATGCGGAAATATCTAAAGATTACATGCCGCATTATTATTACGCTTCGCTTCATAATAACTTTTCATGTCAGCAATTATCCTCTGCTGAAACTTTTCGGAGTAATAGTATTTGGGCGAGTCTTGAACATAAAGTGTAAGAATCATATGTCGCTTCCCATCTTCTTCAAAAATTGCCTCGCGATTCAATATTCTAGAAGGACTAGTGTTCTTTTTTATACAGATAAATTATAACTTTTTTCGTTAGGCAGCATTTCCTTCACACCATAAATTGTTTCATCTATTGATTTTCGTTCATGAAACGCACGAATCAATGTATGTTGTTGGTCTTTCTTTGGTTTTCATGTTAATTGTGTGTTTCCGACTCCACTTTATTTTAGTCAAGAGGCAACCCATCATTCCTTATATGTCGCGTAGACACAAGCGCGGATCCCGTGATTCGGATCATTGATTTCGTCCTAAGTCCATGGCGGAGTTTTCCCATCTTGAACATCTTGTGGAACCCCCAAATTATTAATGAACACGCCCAAATGAATGGTGCAACGCGTTCCTTTGGCATCAAAGAAGTCGACCTCCCTCCAACTCTCCTGCGCAACTTCGTTGCGCCTATCTCCTTCACTTCGTACTTCCTTTTCGCTTTCCATCGTCCTCGCCACTCTCTCCTGCTCTGCCCTACCATTCCGTAATACGCGCACTTCCCCACCATTCCCCCCTCCTTACCACATACCGCACGCCGCAGCTTTGCCACTTCGTACTTCCATTCCTCCGCGTCTTCCTGCCGCAAAGTCATCGCCCACCACTGGGCTCATATTTTTCTTGGGACGGGAGGGAGAAATGTAGTATAATGCGCTGCAGATGGCAGGGAACAAATTGAAAGAGAAATGGCGCGGCACACCGCACAGACCGGGGGTATACCTGATGCGCGGGGAGGGAGGGAGCGTCATTTACGTGGGGAAGGCGAAAGATTTACACAGACGCCTGGCGAATTATTTTTCCCCCTCACGTGTAACACTGGAGAATGGGAAGACACGCGCGCTCATCGCGGCCATCGAAGACTTTGACTATTACGAGGTGCGCAACGAGCAAGAATCCCTGCTGCTGGAGCAGAAACTTATCAAGGAATACCGCCCGCGTTACAATGTACAGCTCCGGGATGATAAACGCTACCTCCTGTTACGCGCCGGGCGTCAGGAGCGAATTCCGCGATTTTCGATGGTGCGCTTGAAGAAGGACGATGGCGCGCGCTACATCGGACCTTTCGTCCACAGCAGCGCACTGAAGGACACGGTTGAGTGGCTTAACCACCGCTTCCGTCTCCGTAGCTGCACGGCTAAATGCCCCGGTGAGGAAGACTACCGGCATTGCCACGACGATGTCATACGCCACTGCTCCGCACCCTGCATCGGGCGCGTCAGCGCGGAGGAATACCGCGAGCAATTTGATGCGGCACTGGGTTTGCTGGAGGGTCACGGTGTGCGCGAGCATGTCGCCGAGCTCACGCGGGAGATGCAAGCTGCGGCGGAAGCTCTGGACTTTGAGCGCGCCGCGAAGTTGCGCGACATTCGTGAAAATGTGGAAAAAACACTGGAACCGGCGAGGCGATTCGCGCGGGCGGGGATTGATTTGCCCGGGACGGTGAATCCGGAAGCCGACTTGCGGGAACTCGCCCGTGCCTTGCAAATGCCCCCGCCGGGTATCATGGAGTGTTTCGATATCTCCAATCTTTCCGACAATCACATTGTGGCATCGATGGTACGTTTCACGCGTGGGCGACCGGATAATGCCGCGTACCGCCGTTATCGTATCCGTTCGGTGGACACTCAAAATGACTTTGCCTCGATGCAGGAAGTAGTCAAACGACGCTACTCGCGCATTTTGGGAGAAAGTCGAGCCCTGTACGATAAGCCGGATGATGTGGATGCGTACGCTTGGCTGTTGGAATTACGGGCGCAGGGGAAGTCTCCCATCACCGTGCCGGACCTCGTCGTCGTGGATGGCGGGAAGGGGCAGCTCGCCATGGCGGTGCGCGTGCTCGCGGAAATCGGGTTGGGGAACATGCCCGTCGTGGGACTTGCCAAACGCGATGAGGAAGTCTATTTCCCGGGGCGAGAGGAGCCGCTCATCCTTCCGCGTGAGTCCGGGGCCCTGCGCCTCCTGCAGCGTCTGCGCGATGAAGCACACCGCTTTGCGCACAATTACAACGAGTTACTCCTGCGCAAACGCGTGCGGGAAAGTCGGCTGGACGCGTGTCCGGGCATGACCCCACGCCGCAAGCAACTGATTCTCTCCCGCTTCCACAGCCTAGACCATTTACGCCGTGTCTCGGTGGATGAACTTGCTGAACTCCCCGGTATCTCCCGCGCATGGGCTGAGAGCTTTGTCACTTGGATCAACAAACAAAACCAATGAGAAGTACGAAGTATGCGGAGCCGGGGAGAAACGCCTGTGTAGTGCCGCAGCGTGACGAGGGACCACACGCTAGGAGAGCTTCAACCTCGCGGGCGCATGGATTTACTTCCCTACGTGTCTTTTCCGCTTTGCCTCCTTCCAACGCCTCTGCGCAACTCCGTTGCGCCTAACTCCTTCACTTCGTACTTCGTACCTCGTACCTCGTACTTAATCACCCCCGTGTCTTCCTGCCTTAAAGTCACCGCTCACCACTAGACCTTTAATTTACTTGGGACAGATGTGGTGCCTTGTACCACACCCGTCCCAATAAAATTCTCGAAAAGTGCTGCGATGCTAATCCCCATGCGGGTTGCAGACGCTCTGCGTACCAAGGGGGCTTCAACCTCACGGGCGCGTGGATTTAGTTCCCACACGTCGTTTTGGCTTTTCCTCCTCCCGCCTTGCCCGCGCAACTCCGTTGCGCCTAACTCCTTCACTTCGTACTTCGTACCTCGTACCTCGTACTTGATCACCTCCGTGTCTTCCTGCCTTAAAGTCACCGCTCACCACTAGGCCTTTAATTTATTTGGGACAGACGTGGCCTCGTACTTCGTACTTGCGGTGGGGGAATGGGTATGGTAGTATCGCACTATGCCAGAGAGAAGCATGAGCGTGGAGGGAGTGTTGCGAGAAACGTTTGGCTTTGAGCAGCTGCGTCCCGGGCAGGAAGAGGTGGTGGCAGCGGTCATGGAAGGGAGAGATACGCTCGCGATCATGCCGACAGGTGGGGGGAAGTCGCTCTGTTATCAGTTACCGGCTCTGTGTAAGGAGGGACTGACCATTGTCGTATCGCCGCTCATCGCGCTGATGAAAGACCAAGTCGATGCGCTGCAAGGGAAGGGAGTACGTGCGGCGGCGGTCAATTCTTCGCTTGGGGCGGAGGAATACCGGCAGGTATTGCAAATGCTGAGGCGAGGTGAATTGAAGATACTCTATGTGGCACCGGAACGTTTTGCGCAGGAGGGATTTATGCGGACGCTCGAGGAGCAGCAGATCAGCTTGATGGCGGTCGATGAGGCACATTGTTTGAGTCAATGGGGACACGACTTTCGACCGGATTACCTGAGGCTGGGGCGGGTGCGAGTGGCACTCGGGAACCCTCCCATCGTGGCACTGACAGCCACGGCTACGGATGTCGTGCGCACGGACATCGTGGAGGCACTGCGTCTGCAAGAACCCGCCGTTATCGTCAGGGGGTTTGCGCGTGCCAACCTCAACTTTGCGGTGACCCATTGCGACGGGAAGCGGGAGAAGTTACGGAGGATACAGCAGGTGGTGGACAGGTGGAAGAAGGGGATCATTTACTGCTCAACACGCAAGAATGTGATGGCGGTGTTTGAACAGTTGAGCGTGGCGCAGGTGAATGCCGTGGCGTACCATGCGGGGATGACGGATGAGGAGAGGGAGTTTTCTCAAAATGCCTTTATTTCCGGGCGGGCAGATGTGGTGGTGGCGACGAATGCGTTCGGAATGGGCATCGACAGAGCGGATGTGCGCTTTGTGGTACATTACGAGGTGCCCGGCAGCGTAGAGGCATACTACCAAGAAGCCGGGCGGGCGGGGCGAGACGGGGAGGAGGCTCTCTGTGAGTTGCTCTTTAACCACGCCGACCTCAAAACGCAGGAGTTCTTCTTCGAGGGGAGTAATCCGAGCATCGCGCTCATTCGCTCGCTCTACAACATGCTCCTGCTACGATGCGGGGATAACAACACGGAGGTGCAGCTCACGACGGATGAGATGGCGCAACAGCTCGGGCGAGATGTCAACCCCATGGCTGTGGGGTCCGCGCTTTCTGTGCTCTTGCACGCCGGTGCGATTATGCGCTCGGATGTGCCGGGGAAGAATTTGAAAAGCACCCGCGTGGTAAATGCGGCTATCCCCTTTAACAGCTTGAATATAGACGGGAAACGCCTCGATGAAAAAGCGCGGCGCGACCACCGAAAAATTGAAGCCATGACGAGCTACGCCTATAACACGGGCTGCCGACAGAAATGGATTCTGGATTATTTCGGGGAAAGAGATACCGGTCCCTGCGGGCACTGCGATGTTTGCCGAGCGCATCCGCCGGAGGATGCCCGAGAGATTCATGGAGAACAGGCGCAAACGGTGATCAAGGCTTTGTCGGGAGTAGCGCGCTCCTGCGTCAAGAATCCGGATGGCTCGTGGCGAGCTCTGTACGGTCGCGGCAAAATCATGGCTATGCTGCACGGTTCCAAAAGTATACAGCTCACCACGCATCTCAAGAGACTCTCGACGCACGGTCTCTTGAGCGACATGAAGCAGTCGCATCTGAAAGCTCTCTTCAGCGCGATGCAGGAGGCGGGCTACCTCGATTGCACCGGCGGCGACCGCCCGCTCATCCGCCTCTCGCCACGCGGAGAAGACGCCATGCGCGGCAAGATACCCATCGTGATGTCCACGAGCGGTTGGGTTGACGAAACGAACACCCCCTCGCCGCAAACCAAGCAGAGCAGACGCAAGGAGGAGCCGACGGAGGATGTGCAAATCGGCAGTATGGACGAGGATTTGTATGCCAAACTGGCAGCCCTGCGTGCAGAACTCGCCCGCGCATACAAAGTGCCCCCCTATTGCATCATGACGAACTCAACCCTGCGAGCCGTCAGTTCTATCCGCCCGACGACAGAAGAGGGGGCTATGCGCATCAAGGGCATCGGTCAATGGACCCGTCAACACACCCTACGTGACTTCCTCGAGGTGATCTGCGACCATCTAGAGGAATGAGTGAAGCACGAGGCATGCGCGGCGGGTAATTGAAAACTCTCGTCTACCACTAAACCTTTAACTTTATCGGGACAGGTGTGGTTTGGTAGAGGGTAAATTGCGCACTTTTGGTTGACAATGTCCTTAAAAAGACGTATACTGCTCTAAGCGAACGGCTCGAATATGAGTGCAGAAATTCCTGAGCACGAAATGCGGAGTTTGGCGCAGCAAATGCCCGGAGAAGTTCCTTCAAGTGCGGTACCGCCCGGTACGGTTCCATCCGGAGTGCCTCCTTCCGGAGCGATTCCCCCGAATGCGGCACCACCCGGTACTCCTCCCCTCGGAGTATTTCCTCCTAATGCAATACAGCCTAGTACGGCGCGATCCGGTACAGAGGATGGTGAGAGTGGTAACTTGATTGTTAATGCGGTTTCCAAGCTCGATACGCTGGTGGGCAACGCCACCGGTCTGGAAAGATTGCGCGGGTTTTCGTGGAGTCGCTTTTTCTCCGCCGTCCTTCGTCCCCATTCTGATGATGAACTTTATGACATCTTTCAGTGCGGGACGCCGAAGACGACGCCGGACCTGAGTGGAGTAAATGCTGAGTGGCCTACTCCATGGGTATTTACGCGGGTGCTCGTGTACGGACTGCTGCTCACACTTTTATTCGGATGGGGTGCCATGTCCATGGGAAATCCCAACTTCTACCCTGTGCTGATCATGACGGTTGCCACCACAGTGCCTTTTGCGGTACTCATTCTTCTCTTCGAATTGAATGTGTGGCGGGATATCTCCATGTTCAATATCCTGCGTGCATTTCTGGGCGGCGGTGCGGTTTCGTTGGTTCTTACCCTAGTTCTCCACATCTTTCTGCCGCACTTTATGTCATCGGGTGCCTGCTGGGCAGGTCCGGTGGAAGAAACTGCCAAGCTGCTCGCCGTGCTCATTGTGCTGGCTCGCGCGAAACTAAAATTAAACCATATCCTCCACGGCATCCTTCTCGGTGGGGCGGTCGGCGCAGGCTTCGCATCGTTCGAAACTGCCGGGTATGTAGCCAAATATTTCCTCGGTTCTCTCGTCCTCCATGTGGGTGTCATCTCCCGCGCCAACGATACCATGGTCTCTGTAGCACTTACGCGTGGGGTCTTGGCCCCATTCTGTCACGTGGTATGGACGGCAATTGCCACCGGTGTCCTCTGCCGCGTGATTTTGATGCGTCGTGCCGAGCAAACGAAGATGCCCGGAGAAAAACACGCGGACCTCAGTGCACTTTTCGACAAGAGGTTCCTCCGCCTTTTCCTCATTCCCGTCCTCCTGCACTTCTCGTGGAACGGCTCGGGCCCGCTGCTGGCTAGCATGAACTTGAAAGGCGAAGTGTTCGAGGTGATTCATTACGTTGTGCTCGGCGTGCTGGGTCTGGTGGCGTGGATGGTTCTCCTGCGCCTCATTCAAGAGGGCATTTCGGGTGCACAGCGCGCCAAGCTAATCGCCGCAGCCCAAGCCCAGACCGCGCCTTCCCCGCAAGGATAGGGGAAATCCGCCGCAGGTACATTCATTTGGGACCACACCTGTCCCAAGAAAATTTTCGAGAAACGCCGCCATGCTAATCCCCATGCGGGCCGCACTCGCTCTGCGCACCGAGGGGGCTTCAACATCACAGGTGCATGGATTTGATTCCCACGCGTCGTTTCGGCTTTGCCCCCTTCCGACTCCCCTGCGCAACTCCGTTGCGCCTAACTCCTTCACTTCGTACCTCGTACTTGATCTCCCCCGTGTCTTCCTGCCGCAAAGTCATCGCCCACCACCAAGCCTTTAATTTATTTGGGACAGGTGTGTATTCATGGGGGGGGTATGGTAGAGAAAATGGGGACATGGCAAATGTTGATGCTGCATTTTGACTCCGAGGCGTTACCCCGTCTCCGTTACTGTAGCTTGGAGAGGATGAGGTCCACCATCTCGCCGACGTTATGCAGGGCTACCACCTCCTTCATCGAGAAGCGGATGCCGAATTGCGATTCGACGGCGGCAATGAGTCCGATGTGGGCTAGGGAGTCCCAGCCTTCCACGTCATCTGCCGTCGTTTCGTCCGTCAGGTTAATGTCATCGAGGTCGAGATTTTCCTTGAATATCTCGTTGAGTTGTTGGTATATGTCTTCGCGGTTCATCGTTCGATTGTAATGATTGATTGGAGGTTGTTGTAGGAGTTTATATCGAGGCACCAAAGGGTGTCCTCGTCGTGGGTTTCGAGCAAGGAAAAGCCGAAGTCGCGGTAGAGGTTGGCTACCATGGCGTTTTTAGGCGTGCGGTAATAATAGCCGAGGATGCTCGTTATCCCGCGCTCCCTCGCGCGACGCACCATCTCGTCCATCATGGCTTGTTCCATCCCGCGCTTGAGCACGCGGCAGCTCATGAGGAAAAGTTCCACATGCAATCTCTCGCCTTCCTGCCGCCCGATCATCACGCTCACGACTCCGTTGTCGCCGAATTTGTCGATGAGTTTACCATACAGGCAGATGTTGCCCGGGTCAGCGGCGGCGGCTTCGATTTCCCTCTGCGTGTAACGCTTGGTCGTCAGGTTGAATTGGTTGGATTTGTTCGTCAGCTGCGCGATGCGCTGCATATAGACGGGTGAAAACGGTTTGATTTCCGCGCGCATCTCCAGCGAGCGCAGATAATCCTCGTAGTCGCCGAAGCTCTGCTCCAGTTTCACGCGCTCGGCGTTGGCTTTGTACATCTGCGTGCGCGCTAGGTCATCTTTCGAGAAGGCGGTCATCTCGAAATACCCGGCACGGTCAATCTCGCGGATGTATTGCTCCGGCTGCGTGATCTCCGCCACGCACGCGTTCGGCACCTGTGCCCGCACGATTTCGCGCTCGGCGGGATTGTCATCCACGAACACCAAGCTCTCCGGCAGCAGGTTCAGCTCCCGGGCGATCTCGAGCATGTTCCGGCTCTTGGGGTTCCAGTTTGCCTTGATGACGACGCAATCCTCCGCCCGCAGCACTCCCTCCGGGTGAGCCAGCCCGGCGCGGGCATTTGCCTCATCATTCTTGGAATTGATGTTCAGTAGAACTCCTATCCCTAGGTGCGCTTTCAGATAGGCTTGGAACTCTTGGTATGCCTGCGCCGTGGCTGTCTCCGCGCCGATTTCCAGATTCTGCACCCCGTCATCCCCCACGACACCGCCCCACAGCGTGTTGTCCAAATCCAGCACAAAACCTTTCTTGTTCTTCCCGTAGAGGGACTTAATGATGCGCGCGACACTGTGCGCGATGTACGGGATGGCTTCCACGCGGCAGCAGTATTTGTACATGTACCACGCCGAGAGGTCATGCCAGCGTTCCAGTCCGTAATCGGCGGCGAGGTAGTTCAGGTCGTGGATGTAGAAGTTGTCGTGTTTCTGCGCGTAGTCGTAAAATGCCGCGTTCAGGCGGGTGATGTAGTTGGTCAGCCCCCGGTAATCCCAAGCATCGCGATTTCCCAGCAGTCGGTAAAAGGGATACTCAAAGTTGTTCTGGATGATCGTACAACCGAGTTCCCGGGCGCACTTCTCCCACATTTGCTCATAGCGTGCCACCTCCGCTGTCAGCTTGTCCAGTGCTTCCTCGGGTGTGTCGCGCACGTCCGGCGCGTTCCTGATATTACGGTACGAGGTGTGGAACCACACGATGTCGGGCGCGAACTGCCTGAGCTGCTCGCTGTGGAACATGATCTCCTCATAATACTGATTGTACTCGCATTCGTAGAACTCCGCTTCAATGCCGTGGTAGAGCAAGTAGAGGTCTAAGACGACGCGGATGTCGTGCGTGGTCGAGCCGCCCAAGACGGCGATCTTTTTGCTGAGTCGTTTTTCACCGTTTCCCAACAGCATCTTTCTGATTGTGTTCTTCTTGCGGAGAACCAATGCCGGGTCGGTCGGGTATTGCATCTGAGAAAGTAGTTCAATCATAGAGGGAATTTTCTTCGAATTTCAGCATCTCGGGGAATAAAATGTCCTCCGCTGCGGCAGTTTCCACGGGTATCATCGCTTGTGTTTGGGCGGTATTGATACGTGGAAAGCGCGGGGCATAGACATGCAGCTTCTTTTCATTCAGCACCCTCGCCCAACACTCCATTGCAGCCTTGGACATGGCATATTCTGTCACATCTTTCGGGAAGTCTGTAATTGCGACGGAAGACGGCATAAAAATATTCCGCAGTCCTGCGGGCTTCAGGTACTCAATGAGCTGATGCAGCGCAAATATGTAGTAATCGCAAAACGTGCGGAAGCGGTCTTCGTTGAGCGTTTTATCCGCCGAGCTAATTTTCGGCGTCGCAAAGTAATAGAGGTGCGTCGGCGCGAATTTCTTGAGCGCGGCGAGTGACTGTTCACCGGGATGGGTGACATCCAAGTGCAGCATCGTGGCTTTGAACCCGTGTTGTTGAAGA
>CAYRJI010000029.1:0-22050 GCA_964424645.1 uncultured Akkermansia sp.
GCACGCCGTGCGGGGCTGTCGGTGTGACTGCACTATTGCCGCGACCCGGACGACCACCCTGCCACGGACGCCCGCCCTGTCGGTGATGATTCACGGCACCCGGTCCGGGACGTCCCTGCGGCATCGGACGCTGCATAGCACCCGGTCCGGGGCGTCCCGGCATGGGGCGGTGCATGGCACCCGGTCCGGGATGACCCGGCATCGGTCGGTGCACAGCACCCGGAGCGGGGCGACCCGGCATGGGGCGGTGCATAGCACCCGGACCGGGACGACCCGGCATGGGGCGACCCTGATGCATTCCTTGGGGACCGTGACCCGGTCGATGGAACCTCGGACCCTGCGCCATCACGAGCGGCGCACACAACATCGCTGTCAGAGCAATAAGTTTTGTGTTCATGGCATAAAATGGGGTTAAAAGCTACCCAACGCCATGGTAATTGATTTCGAATCAACTGTCAAACTTTTTTTGTTACCTCAGCAAAATTTTTTGAAATACACCATCCCCTCCTCCTTACCACATACCTCCCGCCACAGCTTTGCCACTTCGTACTTCGTACTTCGTACCTCGTACTTGATCGCCCCCGTGTTGCCACGCGATGAAGTTATCGCTCTGCTCTGAGTGCTTAATTTATTTGGGACAGATGTGCTAAGCGTCTTATTTTCTCGGAACAAATGTGAGATGTGGTTGCAATTGAGACGGAGATATGGTAGATTGGCGGGGAGAACGGTGACACCTTCATTCTATCAGCTGGCGAGAAAATTTCTCTTTTTGATGCCGCCGGAAGCCGCACATGAGATGACGCTCATGATGCTGCGGGTGGCAGAGCGTGTCGGGATGCTGAGATTGTTCTTCGGCAAACCGGTCGATGATGAGGTGGAGGTGATGGGGTTAAAATTCCCCAATCGCGTGGGGTTGGCGGCCGGCATGGATAAGCAGGGAAACTCGGTTGATGCCCTCGGTGCTCTCGGTTTCGGTTTTGTGGAGGTCGGTACTCTTACGCCGCGTCCGCAACCCGGTAATCCGTCCCCCAGACTCTTTCGCTGTGTGCCCCAAAAAGCCCTCATCAACCACATGGGTCTTAATAATCCCGGGGTGGACTGCGGTGTGGAAAATCTCGGCAACATTCGTCGTTTCAAGGGTGTGCTCGGGGTGAACATCAGCAAAAACAAAGTAACGCCCAACGACGAAGCACGAATCGATTATTTGGCGTGTTTACGCGCGGTATGGAATGTGGCAGACTACGCAGTCATCAACTTTTCCTGTCCGAATGTACCCAATTTGTGTGAGTTGGCGCGCGCAGAAACTGCTGCAGACCTGCTGGCAGTGCTCAAAAGCGAACAATCCAATCTGCACCAAGAAACCGGGAAGTATGTGCCCATTGTGATGAAGGTCTCCCCGGACATGAGTGAACAGCAAATACACGAGCTTTCACGTGTGTTTCAGGATTGCCAACTCGATGGTCTCATCTGCACAAACACCACCACCTCCCGGCAGGGCGTGGAATCTCATCCCGCTGCCAAGCAGAAAGGGGGTCTCTCCGGTGCCCCCCTTTACAACCGTTCCAACGAAACCTTGGAAGCCTTTGCTCGGGACCTCTGCGGTTCTATTCCCATCATCGGTGTGGGCGGCATCCTAAGCCCGGAAGACGCCCTAGGCAAAATCCGCGCCGGAGCATCTCTCGTTCAGCTGTACTCCGGCTTCATCTACCAAGGTCCGGGTCTTATCCGCTCTTGCGCTCAGGCTATCAAAAAAAACTGCTCCCCTCACCCGGTCTGAGAATCATTGCCGCCTCTCTCTCGTGGGCACCGAGCAAACCGTTCGTACAAGCACGCCCCCTCTGTCACGCTTTCCCGACCCCACGGTAATCCACGTTTGTCCCGAGAAAATAGGGCTACCCCGTAGTGAGCGACGACCCCGCGTGCCCCGCTGGCGTGCAGAGTGTTGGAGCTCGCGCAGGACCCGGTGTGACGGCAATCCGGTGGCTAGGAATTTGACCTAGATGCCGTTGGTCCCTGCTCGTATATCCGAGTACTCCCCCATTGTCCGGCGCGAATGCGAGCCATAAACGCGTTCACACGAGAAACCCACGGACCGCGCGCCTGACAATAGGTGCGGCTGATCTGCACCACAGACACCCGCCCGCGCGCCTTGTACTTAGCTAAAATGGCACCTAGGTGCTTCACACACTCCTCCTTACTGGAATAAGTGCGCTGCCCGCGACGCCCCATGATTCCCGCCAAGTTGTTCTTATTCCGCGCTGCGGACGACGTGGCGTTGCCGGATTCAAGACGAATGATGGCTTCCATCAATACCGGGTCCACCCCATTTTTCTGCGCGACTTCCCGTATCACCGGTCGCAGTTCACTCACCACATCCGCACTAACCAGCATTCCGGCTGCTGCAGCGACAACAAGTGCTCTCGTGATCCACTTCATGAGTCCATTCTATCACCCCATACTCCCCCTGTCAAGTCAGTTTTCGGGGCATATAAGAAAAACGTGCGCGATGGGAGTGTCGTGGCACACCTGTCCCAAGAAAATTTTCGAGAAACGCCGCCATGCTAATCCCCATGCGGCTTTCAGGCACTCTGCGTACCAAGGGGACTTCGTCCTCACGGGTGCTTTGATTTATTCCCCACGCATCGTTCCGGCTTTGCTTCTTCCACCTCCCTCTGCGCAACTCCGTTGCGCCTAACTCCTTCACCTCGTACTTCCATTCCCTCGCGGTTTTCCTGCCTCAAAGTTACCGCCCACCACGAAGCTCATATTTTCCTTGGGACAGATGTGGTGTGGTGGCACATTCCTTTTTACAACGAAGCCTTGCTTTTTGGGTGATTTCATGCTACCACAACCGTGTCCTATCGGCAGAAGGGGAAGCGGTATCCGCCCGCGCATCCCGCGTGCTGCGCCGGTGCCCGAGGGGACACACGCTGCATCATCCACAAACACATGACACTTTCTCCCATTTTTTTGCTGGGACCCACCGGGAGTGGGAAGAGTCAGCTTGCCGTAGAGCTGGCAGAGCGGCTTGGGCACGCTGAGATCGTGAGTGCCGATGCCTACCAAGTTTATCGCCGCATGCCTGTGCTCACAGCAGCACCGGATGCGGACCAAATGGAGAGAGTTCCGCACCATCTCATCGGCTTCCTCGAGACTGATAAAGACAACGATGCCGCAACACACGCACGCCGCGCCCTCCGAGTTATTGCAGAAATTCAGGCGCGAGGGAATCGCCCCATCGTCACCGGTGGCTCCGGTCTTTACGTCCGCTTCATCTCGCACGGCATCTCGCCTGCACCGCCCGCAGATGCCGAGCTGCGAGCCGAGCTCAGTGCCCTGCCCCTCGAAGAACTCGTGTCACGTCTGCAAAAACTTGACCCCGAGGGTGCCGCACACACGGACCTGAAGAATGCGCGGTACGTGACACGCAACCTAGAAATTGTGATGCTGGGAAAGAAACCCCTCTCTGCATGGCGCGGCAACTGGGAGCACCCGGCACTCGGTCCGGGCTTTGTGTTGTGCCGTGAAACCGCCGAGCTCGATGCTCGCATTGCCGCACGCGCACACAAAATGATTTCGGATGGTGTAGCTGACGAAGTGCAAGCACTGGGTACCCTCTCCCGCACAGCTTCTCAGGTGCTCGGGTTGGCGGCAGTACGTAGTTTCCTTTCCGGCGATCTCTCGCGCAGCCAACTGGAAACTCAGCTCACGCTCATCACCCGCCGATACGCTAAACGCCAGCGAACTTGGCTGCGACGCGAATCGTGGGTACTCCCCGTATCAGCGCATGATGACCCGCTCAATCACATCCTGCACGCATCGGTTTTTTCTTGACTTTTCGCCTCGGACATCGTATTTGTAGTCTCACAACATCGGACACTTATACGGACATGGAAGAAAGAACTCTCATCCTATTCAAACCTGATTGCATCCAACGCAACCTTTCCGGTAGGGTTTTGCGGCGATTGCTGGCGGAGGGGTTTACTCTGCACGGCATCAAAATGATGCGACTCGATGAAGCGACACTGCGCGAGCATTATGCTCACATCGTGGATTTAGTTATTGACGGAGAACCTCTTTTCCCGAAACTGTCGGCATTTATGCAGAGCAGCCCGGTGGTGGCACTGATTCTGGGCGGTCCCGGTGTGGTGGAACGCGTGCGCACGATTCTCGGTCCCACCAACTCTCTCAAAGCAAATCCCGGAACCATTCGCGGTGACTTTGGCACCAACAGTATGCTCAATGTCTGCCATGCCTCTGATTCTCCGGAACATGCCCTTATCGAGATCAACCGCTTCTTTCGCCCGGAAGAACAATTTTAACCTGCTCCTCTTCTTGATATGTTTCGTCTCCGTCACCTCCCTGCCCTGTGTGCCGTCGTACTCGGTCTGTTGGCGTGTCCGTCAGAAGCTCAACAGGACGACGGCAGTTTAGATAGTCAGATTCAGAGTGTGCGCAACAGCCAACTCAAAAGGGAGCTGCAAGCACTGCAGGAAGCCGCAGTACTCATGGAAACGGTGCAGGATGAAGAGACCGCTAAGAAGGCAGCTGCAAAGCTGCGCCAGCTGTTTCGCACTCTGCCTCCCCCCATTAAAGGAGAACAAAAGGAGTTAGAGATCTGGGCGCGTGCTCAGAATCGCGTCAGTGCCCACATGTGGCGTCTTCTCAAGGAGCCCTACTTTGTAAGCTCCGGTCTCCAAGAAGCGTGGACCCTGATTACCGACCCCTTCTCCCGACCCAGAGCCCAGCAGTAAATCAAACGCGGCTCTACGTCAGCCCACGTAGAGCACGGTCGATGGCTTGCACTGTAGCGTCGATGTCGGATTCGGTGTGTGCTGTGCTGATAAAGCCTGTTTCGAACGGAGACGGTGCAATAAACACACCCTGCTGCAACAAGGAGAGGAAAAAGTGCTTGAAGAGGGAAAAGTCCGCTGTCTGCACCGTTCGTAAATCGACCACATCCTGCGTGGTGAAGTGGAGGCAGAACATGGACCCACTGCGTTTGAAAACGAAGGGGAGCTTATAGGCACGCAACGCCGCACGAATACCTGACTCCAGACGCGCACCGAGAGCTTCCAGTCGCTCCCAAGCATGGGTTGCTTCCAACTCACGCAGCTGCGCAAGCCCGGCAGCCATAGCAAGAGGATTGCCGCTCAGCGTACCCGCTTGGTACACAGGACCGAGGGGTGATAGGCAGTCCATGATTTCTGCCCTACCGCCGAACGCTCCCACCGGTAGACCTCCACCAATGATTTTTCCCAGCGCGGTGAGGTCCGGAGTAATTCCGAGCACCTCCTGCACCCCACCGGGCGAAATACGAAATCCGGTCATCACCTCATCAAAAATTAACAGTGCTCCGCACTGAGCTGTCAGATCTCGAAGACGCTCCAAGAAACCGGGCTTCGGAAGGTAAAACCCCGCATTACCCGGGTACGGTTCCACGATGGCTCCCGCTATTTGCTCCCCGCACTGAGAAAATGTACGCTCCAAAGCATCCTCGTCATTGAACGGAAGCACCAAGGTAAGTGCCGCCACTTCCCCCGGCACGCCCGCACTATCCGGCACCCCCTGCGTGAGTGCCCCACTACCGGCTGCCACCAACAAGCTGTCGCTGTGCCCATGGTAGCATCCCGCAAACTTCACGATAAGCGACCTGCCGGTGTACCCACGCGCAAGTCGAACCGCGCTCATCGTAGCCTCCGTGCCGCTGTTCGTCATGCGCACCTTCTGAATGGAAGGGACAAGCCGCCGCACGGTCTCTGCCATTTCAATTTCTGCCAAGGTGGGCGTACCAAAACTCAACCCGTGCCCCGCAGCCGCCTGTACCGCTTCCACCACAGCCCGCGGGGCATGACCGAGTATGGCAGGTCCCCACGTCCCCACGTAGTCTATGTATTGCCTACCCTCGGTGTCATACAAATAGGCACCCCGTGCACGCTCCACGAAGAAAGGAGCACGTTCTAAACGCCGAAACGCCCTCACGGGGGAATTAACCCCACCCGGAATGACGCGACAGGCACGTTCATACAACTCTTCGGCTATCGGCATGCTCCCGGTATCATCTTACCACTTACTTATCCTCGCGCCCCGTCCACACTGCCCCGCTTGCTGCGCCACGCTCGTCGCCACCTACTCCCGACACCCCGCCCCTACCCCGCAGCATAGCCGCCCGGAGACGCCGCCGCACCGCACGCAGCCGGAGGGGAAAACACTTCCGCACCCGAGTCTGCGGCGTTACATTACTTACCCTTCTGCGTAAACACCTTCACCGGTTCTACAGGCGGGGGAGCCTGCGCTGTGTCATCCACAAGATTTTTCGGCATAGGACGTAACTTCGGTGCCGGTTGTGACTGACAGCAGCAGGAGGACACGGCGATAGCTCCTACGAGCAAGGTGATGAGAGATACTGCTTTCATGGTGTCGGAAGTTTTCTCGCCATTATTCAACCACATTCATGCCCCGGAGTCAATACAGAATTGCACTTTTTTTTATTTTCATTTTTCAGAGATTTTAATAGGATAGATGTGACCGAATATTCGGCGAGCGAAAAAGCGGCTTGACACAAACCGGGCGCGGCGTATGATGGAAGAAAGGAGGAGAGCTCACATGAATAAAAAGATTCTCATAGCATACTTTTCAGCCACCGGCACAACGGCACGGATGGCAAAAACGCTCGCGCAACTTACCCATGCGGACATCCAAGAAATTAAACCTGCTGTGCCCTACACCGATGCAGATTTGGACTGGCGCGATGTCCATTCACGCAGTTCGGTGGAAATGCACACCGCCGGATACCGACCGGAACTTGCGGAGAAGGCACAGGTAGATGCCTACGACACGGTGCTGCTCTGCTTCCCCATCTGGTGGTACGTCGCACCCGGCATCGTCAATTCCTACTTGGAATCAGCAAACTTTGACGGCAAGCGAATTGTGCTCTTTGCGACGTCCGGAAGCAGTGGATTTGGTCATACAGCGCGTGAGCTGCAAGCATCCTGCCCGAATACCCAAATCACGGAAGGTAGGGTCTTCCACGGAGTGCCTGAGCAAACTAAACTGCAAACTTGTGTGGATGAGTTTCTGGGCACCTGATGCGAAGCTTGTTGGTGTCTGGACATAGGCACTGTGTGCTTCATTGTGCGGCACACATGTCCTAGCGAAATAACTCCCCCGCGCAACTCCGTTGCGCCTATCCCCTTCGCTTCGCACTTCGCACCTCATACTCCCATTTCCTTCCCGTTTCCCTGCTACAAAGTCATCGCCCACCACCGAGCCTTTAATTTATTTGGGACAGATGTGATTGTGCGGGGACGGGACAGCGCGAAACACGCCCTTGCTCTGTTTGTTTTGTCGTGAATTTGGCTTGCCACTCGGGGGGGTTGTGTGATAAAAGAGAGTGCCATGGCACGCAGAAAACGCGGAGACTTTCTATCCAAACAACCCGGTACATCCGGAGGCACTTTTTCGCGCCGCGTCCTTATTTGGATCGCCGTCATCTTGGGTGTCCTGCTCGTCTTGAGTATCGGTGCTTATTTGTATTTGCTGACGTGGCTCCAAGGCGACAGCTGCCGTACGTTGATAGAAAGCAGAATCCGGGAAGCCACCCATGCCCGTCAAGTGACAGTACCGGAACCCCTGCAAGTGGACGGCACCAATCTGACACTTCCACAAATTTCTATTTCCCGAGCGGGATATTTCGATGAACTGAGAGTCAATAAACTGCATGTCGGCGTGGATCGGTCTGCTCTCTTCAAACGAATTCTACGCACACGCCAGTTTTCGGCAGAGGAGCTCAGGCTCGTGTTACGCGCCGGGGGTAGCACTCCCGCCGCGCTCGCTGTCCCCGCAGACAGTGCTGCACCCACCGAACAAACCCCTCCTCCACAGGCGGCACCCCACACTGAAACTGGCTCGACGACTGAGGACGGCACTACCGGCTCCGTCGCACATCACAGCGGCTTCTTCAAGGACATACAAGTGAGGTCCTTCGAAGCTCTTTACGCCGACACCTCAATCAACTTCGGCGAGCAATTTGTTGCACTGAAAGGCTACCGCCTGATAGCTCAACCTAGTCCGGCAAGCGGGAGGGGAGCTTGGACCGTCAATATCGAAAACGGGCAGGTGGTGACTCCTTTTTGGTGGTTGAATGAGTGCGGGGTAAAGAGTGCCAATCTGAGAGTGACGGGAGACGAGGTGCGACTTACCTCCTGTAACTTGCTCGCCACCCCCGGAAGCGCACGCGCAAATGGTCAGTTTTCAACGAGTACCGGGAAGTGGGAAGCGCACACGCACATCAAACAAGTCGCGCTGTCGCGTTTCTTGCGCGCGGATTGGAAGAAAAAAATTACGGGGACACTGGACGGGGAGCTGGCATTTTCCGGACAGGCGGGACAAGCTTGGCAAGCTGCGGGAAAGCTGGAGGTCGAAAACGGCATAATAGAAGCCTTGCCCGTGCTCTCGGAGGTAAAAATCGGTCATTCCTACCCCTACCGCTCCATCCACATAGAAAAAGCCACCTGCGACCTCTCATTCCCCTACTCCGAACCCGGGCACAATATTCGCGATGCGTGGCTGTGGGACAACATAGACATCCGCAGTAAGGACGGCACACTCTTGGTGCGCGGGCATGTGATCACCGGGCAAGACGGCTCGCTTTCCGGCATGCTCAAAATCGGGATACCTGCACAATACATCGCGCTGGTCGGGCTGGGAAATTCCCCTTGGGCACAGCAGCTCTTTATCGGTCAAGCAGGGAAGGATGAATACCTGTGGCTGCATGTAAACCTCAGCGGCACTCTCGAGGAGCCCCACGAGGATTTATCTGCCCGCTTGGAAACTGTACTCCCCAAAATCATCTCCTCGCTTCCCGGGGAAGCGATCAAGGAACTCAACGGGGTATTGGGGAAGTTTTTGCCCACTCCCTTGC
Source organism: uncultured Akkermansia sp. (assembly GCA_964424645.1). Taxonomy (GTDB): domain Bacteria; phylum Verrucomicrobiota; class Verrucomicrobiia; order Verrucomicrobiales; family Akkermansiaceae; genus Akkermansia. The sequence goes on from CAYRJI010000029.1 coordinate 8,924, forward strand.
CCGTTCAACCCGGCGAAGAAAAGGGAGTGGAGCCCAGGCGGGACGATGCGGATGCTCCCCCACTGCGGAAGGAACCTGCGCCTCCACCGGTCGATGCGGTCAAAGACATCATCAAATCCGGAATCGATATATTCCTTTGAGCCCCGCCCTGCCTCTATCATGAATACCGGTAAAAAATATGCCGCCGCTTACCCGGCACTCTCGGTGGAAACTACCGGTACTCTCACCGAGGAGCTCGCACCCGGGGTGTACCGAGCTTCCCTGCCGAACGGCAAAGTGACTGTTGCCCACGCCAAGCGCGTGCTTTCACAAAGCACCCCGTTCGCCCTCGGTGCCCGTGTGCGGCTTTCCCTCACTCCGGCGGACTTCGAGCACGCACGCATTATAGGTCCACTCCCCTAGCCCCGCTAAAATCTATGTTTCACATCGTTTTGCACCACCCGGAAATCCCGCACAATGCCGGGGCAGCCGGTCGTCTTGCGGTGACTACCGGCTCACGTCTCCATCTCATCCGCCCCCTCGGTTTCAGCTTGGAGGAAAAATATATCCGACGCACAGGCTTGGACTACTGGCAGCACGTGGATTTAAAACTGTGGGATAGTCTCGAGGAGCTCCGCGCTGCTGCCCCGGCTTCTGCTCATTTTTGGCTGCTATCGACCAAGGCTCAACGTTCTCTTTGGGACCCCACCCTCCCCCTGCAGGATGGAGATTTCTTGGTTTTCGGTGCAGAAACTCGCGGCTTGCCGGAAAGCCTGCTCGCCCGGCACGCGCAGGATGCCCTGCGTATTCCCATGCCCGGTGCCCATGCTCGCTCGCTTAATCTTTCGACATCAGTGGCTATCGTACTGTACGAAGCCCTGCGTCGCGCATCCCTCTCCCTGCCATGAAAAATATTGTCTACTTCGACCTAGAAACCCGACGCTCTGCCGCACAGGTGGGCGGATGGCACGAAACTGCCAAAATGGGGATGTCCGTCGGCGTCACTTTTTCCGGAGCAGCCCAAACTTATTCCATTTACACGGAAGAAGAAGCAGCGCAGCTCATCCAACAACTGAGCCGCGCCGACCTCGTCGTCGGGTTCAACCATATCGGCTTCGATTACGGTGTCCTTCAACCCTTTACGTTTTGGACTGTTTCGGAGATGACGCACGACCTCGATATCTGTCTCGACCTCTCCGAACGACTCGGTCACCGCATTACCCTCGATTCCGTTGCCCGCCCTACCCTCTCCGGTCACTCGAAAACTGCGGTGGGCTCCGATGCCCTGAGGTGGTGGGCTGAATATGAAAACACGCACGATGTTAAAAGATTGCTCGACATCGCCAGATATTGCTGCTACGATGTGAAAGTAACCATGCAAGTGCATCGGTTCGGCGTTCAAAATGGCTATGTCCTCTACGAGGATAGGGGCGGCAAAGATATCCAAGTCGAAGTCGATTGGAAAGATGATTGGGACTAGATCGCGAGGTTCGCCCCGTCCACTGCGGGCACCGGAAGCGGCAACGCAGAAGAGCTCCCCGTGAGTGTCTATTTCATCTCTGCCGGAGCGTGGTATTTCTCGCGCAACTTTTGGTACTCAACTTTCAACTGTTCGAAAGTCTCGCGGTAAGCGGGATCGGCGGCTACGTTGCGCATCTGCAAGGGGTCCTTTTCATTGTCGATGAGCAGCCACTCATCTTCTACCTTGCGGGTACCCGTCTTTTTCTCTTCCGGGGTCAACGAAAGGATGTGGGCGAACGTGTAGCGTTTAGTGCGCACCCCATCGTGCTTGGGAGCATTGTGTTCGCCGGGATTTTCGTAAAACGCGTAATAGAGGGCGCGGTCCTCAAATTGCTTCGCCTCTCCTGTGGCAAAGAGCGGCACCAAGGACTCTCCGTCAAATGTTTTCATATTTTCCGGAGTATTGACCCCGGCTACCTCGGCGATGGTCGGAGCGTAGTCGATATTCTGCACAATGCCCTGACTGCGTACACCGGCGGGTATCTTGCCCTTCCAGCGCATGATGAGCGGCATGCGCATCGTTTCCTCAAAGATCCAGCGTTTGTCGTAAAGACCGTGTTCCCCCAAATAAAAACCCTGATCTCCCACGTAGATGACCAAGGTGTTTTCGGAGAGTCCGTGGCTGTCCAAGTAATTCAGAATGGTGGTGATGGATTCATCGACGGCGAGGAGCGTGCCTAAGTAGTCTTCCATGTACCAACGCCAGCGTCTCTCTGTCATATCGCGAATATCGCGGATCTTTCCCCCCCGCATCTCTTCGACAAATTCGCGCGTCCGTTGCGCATAGAACTCTCGGTAAATGGGGAGGACGCCCTTCTCGACGTGTTCAAGTCCATCGCTGTAGTTGGTCATCGGCGCAAACTTAGGCGTGTGCTTTGCTAAACTGAAATCTGCCGGGACTTCGCCCTTGAACCAACCTTCGCGGATCATCTCGGCAAGCCTCCTCTTCGGCACAATCTCCTTCATCACATCGAAGGGAATGAGGTCCTCCTGCAGGTGCGAATCATTCCAATTGCACAAATCACGACTCACACTTTGACGAGTGAGCTTCAGGAAAGCGGGACGGTTCTCCCGGTCGTCCTGCAAGGTGGGCGGCGGCGTGAGATGTGATACGTATTTCTTAACCTTCTGCAAATGTCTAGGGGCAGGTATCCAATTTCTGTGCGGGGCCTTGTGTCCCAAAATTAGTGCGAAGGGACGGCTCTTGTCGCGCTGCTCCATCCAATCAATCGCCTTAGTCGTCAATAGATCCGTAACATATCCCCTCTCCCTCTGCCGGAGTGACCCTTTACCGCGCGGCTTTCCGGTCAAAAATACCGGATCCCAGTAATCACCCTGTGCCGGAAATATCTGCCACCTGTCAAAGCCGGTGGGGATGGAGTACAAATGCCACTTCCCGACTATCCCCGTCTGGTAGCCTGCCTCCCGAAGCATTTTCGGATATGTCGGCTGCTTCCCGTCGAAGGGCACCATGGGGATGTCGTATCGCATGTTGAAGGTAAAGCCATTGTTGTGAGAATGTCGCCCGGTAAGCATACTCGCACGGGCGGGTCCGCACAGCGAATTGGCGCAATAGGCTCGGTCAAACACCATCCCCTCTCTCGCCAACCGCCGAAACCCCGGCAACGGCACGAGCGAATCCTTCTCATTCGTCCCCAATGCCTGCACGGCATGGTCGTCTGTGATGATAAACAGTATATTCGGACGCTGCTCCTGCTCTGCCCCCATCCCCGCACCAAGCATCACAACCCCAAGCATCCATTGTGTCAGCTTTTTCATCGCCGCCAGTGTAGACCAACCACCCCCTGAAGTCAATACAAATCCCCCGGACAGTGCCGCCCCGCATCGGGACAAAAATCAGTGTACCGAACGGGCAAAATTTGGGGGCAGGGATTATCACTTGGACAAAAATGTGTACCGAAGAGTTTGTAAGAGAAAGATAAGGAAAGAACAGTGAGGTGTAGTCAGTATTAGGGGAGGAGGCAAACGAGACAGCCGGATTCGCAGGTGCGAAGAGCGGGCGGCAGGCATAGAATTTACGTAAAAGATTTATTATTGCACCTATCCCAAATCTCACTTGTTCCAAGAATATTTTTGAAAATCGTTGCAATGCCGATCCCTGTGCGTAACCCCGCTGCGCCTATCTCCTTCACTTCGTACTTAGTCACCTCCCCGTTTCCCTGCTGCAACGTCATCTCACCCCACCGAGCGTCTCATTTCCTTGGGACAGTTGTGAATAAATTTTCTGCCGTCAAATTTTGCCCTTGACAATACGGGGGATGTTTGCTTGAATGGACGCGTTCGGTGTGCCAGCTTGGCGGAATTGGTAGACGCGCTCGACTCAAAATCGAGTTCTCACGAGTGTGGGTTCGAGTCCCACAGCTGGTAGTTTCAAAACGCTCCGCAAAGTGCCGCAATGTGTTGACAATGCGGCACTTTTTTTTATAAAATGCTCGGCAATGCAAAGCAAACCTCATTACAACTTTCTTACAACTCACCATTACAACTCATGAGCACCCCCACCCCAAAATACCCCGGCACCTTCTCCCTGAACCAAGCCCCCAACTCCCCCTACTGGATGGTCACCTTCACCGCCCCGGACGGTCGCCAAAAACGCCGCAGCACGAAAGTCCCCCATCGCGGCGGCATGTACCAAGGTGAACGCCTCACCGCCGCCCAAGCCCGCAAACGCGCGGAGCTCGTCGCCTACGCCATCGCCACCGAGGTAACCGAAGAATACCACGCCCGCGACAACACCACCGTCCGCCGCCTCTGCGAGCTCATGCTCACCGGCAAGCTCGGACGCATCTCCCTGCGATCTCAGACTCGCTTCCGTCGCTCAACGACGTCGAGAATAGCATCCACAATTTCACGTACCACACTCCGGAGCAGCGTCGAGTAAGCTGATGACGTGGGGGCAGACTGTTTAAGAGGTTCAGAAGCAACCGCATCGTGCTCGACATGCCCCCCGGAGAGCTCCCGCTTGAGCTGTGCAATCTCTGCCTCCAGCACCCTGCAACGAGCTTCCCAATCCAAAGCACTCTCTTCCTCCGGGACAGTGCTGTGCTTCTCGGGGGAAAGCACCTCCTGTCCCGGGACGAGGTTTTCAGGACAAGTATTTTCCGGGGATACCTTCTCCCCACCATCGCTCACCTCCTCTTTCGCAAAGAGACGGGGCGACTTCAACTTGGATGCACTCAAACCCAAGAACTTGGTAATTTTTACCATATTGGGATCTTTGGGAAAAGCTCCCTTCGTACAACCCGCTTTCAACCAGAGAGAAACGACGGTCGGAGTTACACCGACCTGACGCGCAAACTCCACACGCGTGATCTTTCTTTCCTCCAGTACCCTACGCAGGTTGAGCGCAAACGTGGAGGGCTTTTCCTCCTTGGGTTCCTTGATCCTTTGCAACACCTTGTCCTTTTGAATGTGCTGCTCATCATTCCATAGCACCCTCCCAAGTGCCCGAAGAGTTTCCTCTGAAGGATTACCGTGCCCACTCAGGATTTTCGAAAGAGTCAGTGACGAGATACCTGTCTCTTGAGCTATCAGGGACTTTTTCTTTCCGACCCTCTCTATCGCTTTACGAACAATGAGAGCCACACGACGACGAATTAACTTTGCATCTTTTCTTTTCATACTGATGATTGACGGGTTGGCAAAAACTACCGGGAACAGAACCGCCCTTTCCCCTTATACCAAAAACTATCTGTATTGAAAAGAAAAAAATTAAAAATTTTGCGGGAAAATGCCCTTCGGCCCGGTAGTTACATACACAAAAAAAAGCAAGTCTCCCGAAGAGCTCGGAATCACAGAGAAGCAGCAAAAAAAAACCGGCACGAGCATGGTATGCAACGTGCGCGGACTGAAACATAGGGCTACAGGGACTCGAACCCCGAATAGCGGTGCCAGAAACCGATGTGTTGCCAATTACACCATAGCCCTGCTCGCTGCCGCACTGTAGCAGCTACCACCCCAAATGTCAAGCAAAAAAATTTTAGTAAAAAATATCGACGAATCATCCTCATCTCTTTCGCGAAAAATCACGTTTCCCATGCTGCACATTGCTACATCGGTCTCTTACGGAATTGGGAAGCGAGGTAGATGGTCACAAGGGCTGAGGTAGCGGCAAGCAGTGCACACTGGGTTTGCCCGTTCATACCGACAGAGCGCATCCCTTGCTGCACAACAACGGCAAATATACCCAGCCCGCAATCCACCAAGTTACCCGCAGCGATAACATCTCCGCGTTTATCGTCATCAGCGTTATCTTGCAGCAAAGCATTGAGAGGGACAAGGTAGCCGGATGCCGTACAACCGGCAGCAGCGAGTGCAAGGAAGAAAAGGGGATGTCCGTAGGGCAACCATACCAGAGCGAGGCAGGAGATGCACATGCCGATGCCGCCGATGGTGGCGAGCCCGGTTCGTATACGTTTACCGCAAAGAAACGAAGAAAGGACACCACCGAGCACGGCTCCACCGCTGATCCAAGCCATGAGTGCCGCAGAATCTCTCTGCTGTCCGAGTACTTGCATGTATCCATCGCCGCTCGCCATCTCGTGAGCTTCTTCCGCCATTTGCAGTGCGATGAGCATCATCACCCCTCCGACAAACCAAAAATAGCCGATGCCAATTTCACTGTAGCGGAGAGTACGATTGGACCACAGTAGGCGCAATTGAGCAAAGTGTTCCCATAAAATACTCCATGCAAATGCCCGCTTTCCTTCGGCAGGGATGCTCGGAATGCGTAAACTAAGCACGTATACCAGTACTGCTGCCCCTGTGCAGACAGCGCAGGGCCATGCCGTTGCCTGCCATCCTTGGTCACCTCCCCAAAGTTTCAGGAGGTAGTAAACGACTCCCAGAGCACCTATTTGCCCGACCAATAGGGCAAGCATTGAAGTGATTTCCAGAATGCCACTGGCAAATCCAATGTGTTGCGAACCAACCATGTCCTTGACCAAGCCTTTTTTTGCGGGACTGAAAAACATGGCTTGCACACAAAATATCGAGAAAAAGCCGATAGCTACCCCCACGCGGTGCAGGAAAAGTCCCGCCGTCATACCACCCAATGCCACCACCTGCAGAAGTACCATGTACTGTAGCAATCGCGTACGACTCATTCTGTCAGCTAACCATCCGCCGAGCGGCGAAAAAACCACAAACGGCAACACAATGAGCACAGACAATGGGTATTGCAGGGTTTCTCCCAACCAGATGCCCAACGCAATCAACAAAAATTGCACCCCCTTCTCATTCAGTGAATTGAATGCCTGAATGATTACTAAACTCCAAAATGCTCCCCACTTCTCCTCTCTCACTGTCCCCACGCCGTCTATCCTATCATGCTCTCTCCCCCCTCTCAAGTGCGAAGTGTGTCCCAAATCACACCTGTCCCGGAAATTCAGCATAGTATTTGCGTCCGCAGCATGGCACAGGGGGTACAAGGCGACTGCAATGATGACACACTTGTGTGTTTTTTAGACTTGCATACCCATGCCAAATTCTGTACGATGCGTGTGGGGTCGTAGCTCAGTGGTTAGAGCAGGGGACTCATAATCCCTTGGTCGTGGGTTCGAGTCCCTCCGACCCTATAATGTATGTGATACTCGACGAGCCGCCGCATTGTTCCAACAGTGCGGTTTTTTTCGGGGCTTCGCCGTAGCGGAAGGGGTGCGTATAAACTCGTTTTTAATGCAGAGACACAGGCATGGACAAGCTGATCAAAAAATGCGCGATGGGCGGGATTGCGGAATGGGTGTGTTGTCCGGGGGAGCTCAACGCTCCTCTGCTCTCCGCACTCGCTCGCTGTCCATCGGTGCACCGCTGGCAAATCCAAGACGATCGCGCAGCCGGATATTTCGCTCTGGGGCGCATGCAGGCAACCGGTCGTGGTGTGGGTTTGGTGCTGAGTCACGCGGGAAGCGCAGGGGCTTCCCTCCCCGCCGTGATAGAGGCCTATTACGAGCGACGCCCCCTCGTGTCGGTGACATTGGATGAAGAGCAACCCGTCGGAGGAGTCGGGGCGTACGGACGCATCGACCAAGAGGGGATTTTCGGACATTACGCCCCTACCCTTTCCCTCTCTGTTCCTTGCAGCTTGGGCGAACTTCCGGATATGGCAGAGCTCTGCTCGGAAGGATTCCCCATGCATCTCCGCCTCTGCTGTGCGGAAGGTTTCCGGAGTGAGCATTTTATCGAGCCCCCAACCGTGGCAGATGCCCCGCCGCGTCCGAGATTGCGCAGTAGTCTCGCCGAGCTTTCCAATATGCTGCGCTTTGAAGCGGCACGCGATGGTCTGGTGCTGCTCCTCGGTGCTTTGGACCCGGACGAGCAAGAGTCTGCCCTCTGGCTGGCGCGTACTCTGCGCGTGCCGGTGCTGGCAGATGCCACCAGCGGCTTGCGAGAAAAAGTGGGGAGTCTGCTCCTAGCGGGTGGAAGTGACATCTTGCTGGACGCCCCGCCACGGTGTGTCCTGCGGGTGGGTGCCGTGCCGAGCTGCCCCTTCTGGCGCGCGCTGGAGGAGATGCCCGACACGCGTGTTTTCTCTGTCACCCGCTCCGGTTTCTCCGGTTTGCGTCGCCCGAGTACGGTGATAGAAGGTGAGCCGGAGCAAGTCATGAAAGCACTCGATGATGTACCGCGCGTCGGCGACCCTGCCGGTTACCGAGTTGCCGGGCGTCGCTACGCGGGCAAAGTGGAGGAGCTGCTGCTCAACTACCCGGAAAGCGACGCCGCTTTGGTACGTGCCTTTTCTCAGCACGCTTGCCTCGCGGAGGTCATTTGCTTGGGTAGTCCGTCTGCCACTATGCTCTGGAACAACTTTGCGCAGTGCCAAATTCCTACCCTCTACCTCCGTTCCGTAGATTTAGCGGGCGGCTCGGATGGTGCCGTTTCCGGCTTCCTCGGCAACTGCGTGGATGCGCACTTCGCCTGTGCTCTCGTCGGTGATGTCGCCTTGCTGCGCGATACCTCCGCCACACAGCTGCTGTCTCAAATGTCTCCCGGTAAACGTGTCATCGCTGTGCTCAACAACAACGGAGTCGGTATGATTGCCACCGACACCGACCCTGAACTGCGCAATTTCCTTGCCCAACCTCTGTCTACCGAACTACGCGACTTCGCTCGCCTTCTCAACGCCGAATTTTACCTCATTCGCTCCGAAGCCGACTTCGAAGTCATCGAAGGTCTCGCCGACGACTCGCTCGCCCTCCTAGACATATCCCCGGACCCCGAACAAACCACCGCTTTCCGCATGGGGCTTCCGTAAGTGGGTTCTCACCGCCCACCTATACAATGCTCGCATAATCAAAAAAATGCGACCCTCAAGTTTCACCTTGAAAGCCGCAAATCCGCGTGGAGCATAGCGGACTCGAACCGCTGACCCCCTCAATGCCATTGAGGTGCTCTACCAACTGAGCTAATACCCCAAAAACGGGAACGGACGGATTGTACAGGTAACCCGGAAGGTTGGCAAGCAAAATCTGCGCAATTCAAAAATAACAGATCAGTGCCGAAAATGGTGGGCGATGAAGCAGGAGATACGCCAACGGATATGACGTTTGGATTTGGCGATGACCGCAGAGAGGACGAGCACAAAACCGAGCCATTGTCCGGGCAGGATAGCCTCTGCATAGACAAGCCAACCGAGAAACGTCGCCTCTGTAGGTTCGAGGCAGGAGACGATGCCGAACTCGAGCGATTTGATGCGCTGCATGGCGTACGCCACTAGGGCGAGCACCGCGACTCCCTGCAACACGCCGATGCCGCTCAACCAAGCCCAGCCGCCTTGCCAGCCCTGCATGGCATTTTGCGTAATCAGGAGAGGCGTGACGAGTGTGAGGGTCGCCGTGGCAGATTGCCAGAACAAACGCCGCATCATACTGATCTCTGGACTCATAAAGCGGTTGAGCACCAAATAAAACGAGTAAAAAAGCCCCCCGAGGGTGCCATAGAGGATACCGAGGGCATGCCGATGTCCGGGCATATTTCCCGGGGCAAAGAGTGTCACCAGTGCAATTCCTAAACCGGCAGTTATCAGCAGCATCACATCCCGACGAGGCGGTAATCGTTTCACCAACAAGGACTCCCAAACCGCAGAGAGCAGAGGTCCCGTGGCGGGCAAGAGGGCAGCAATTCCGGCGGATGTATAACGGATTGCCAAAAAATAAAACAACACACACAGCCCTGTACAAACTCCGGAAGCAAATGCCGCAGGCGAAAATGCCAAGGAAGCACCGCAACGGAGCTTTGCCGAGAGTGCCCAGAGCCCGATGAGCAGGAAGCCTACGCCGAAGCGCGAAAAGGAACACAGCTGTGGGGTGCAATGTGACTCCCGCACAAAAATACACAGCGAGCCCATAATCATGGCGGCAACCATGGCAGCTAAGAGCGCACGCGCGTGCTCTGAACGGGCAGAGCTCATGCCTTCCCTCAACTATGCTGCGCCCGCAGCGCATCCACGCAGATGGCTGACCACGTCTCCAGTCGCGCGTAGAGAGCACCGCTCAATTCATCCAAACTGTGAAATGCCAGATTTGTCAGAGCTTTCTCGTTGGGGGCAACCTCTTCCCGGTCAAGCTCGAATAAATGAACCACACCAAGATGCACACTTCCCACCTCATTGGAGTCATCATTGATCACGGCGAAGAGTTCCTGCTGTGCCATGCCGGAGAATCGGATTTCCTCCCGAATTTCGCGTTCCATCCCGGTCAGATAGGTGGAAAGGCTGTCTGTTAAGCCATCGATGGGATTAATATGACCGCCGATGCCGAGCGATAACTTGTTGTGTAAGCGCACTTCCCCGCCCTTCGCCGTTCGTTCGTATGCCAAAATCCTCCCCTGATGTCGGAAAATGGCGTAAGCAATGAGTTGTTTGAAGGACGGGTCGCTTTCCGCCGCTTCGCGGTCCATGTACCGCGCAACTCCCGGCTTCAAAAACGCTTTCAAATACTCCTGCGCGTTGCGTCTTACCCCATGAAATGCACCCACTGCCTCGTATGCACTGCGCGGCACCACCAATACTTGCTCGCCTTTGTACCGTGACATGCGCACAGTCTACCACGAGGTACCCCCCATGGCAAGAGTAATGAGGTGCAGGGCGAGAACAAGGGAAGGAGAACGACCGTAGGGGGCGGAGCAGATGCCAAGCACGAGGTGCAAAGTACGAAGTATTTGAGTTCGGCGCAACGAGGTTGCGCAAGGGATTTTTCGGAGACGCACTTGTTTTTACTTGGGCGTTTACTACATGGGAAAAGTGTGGTAGGATGGGGCAGCAGACAAAAACCATGGACTTGCCCATACGCCCGAGAAGAAACCGGAAAAGCCCCGCGATGCGTGGATTGGTACGCGAGAGCACACTGGGAGTGCAGAATCTGATCTACCCCATGTTTGTGCAGGAAGGGGAGAGGGATGAAGAGATAGAATCGCTGCCGGGCTGTAAACGCTGGTCGGTGAAAGGATTAATCGAAGAGTGTAAACGATTGCACAATGAACTTGGGATACCCTGCGTCGACCTGTTCGGGGTGGTACCCGAAGAAAAAAAGTCGGCTGACGGACGGGAAGCGCATCATCCACAGGGCATCGTCCAGCGTGCCATACGCGCCCTCAAAGCAGAAATACCCGGCTTGCTGGTGATGACCGACGTGGCACTGGACCCCTACAGCACGTACGGGCAGGATGGAATCGTGCGGGAGCTGCCCGACGGCGGAATTGAAGTGCTCAATGATGAGACCGTGGATGCTCTCGTGTTGCAGTCCCTCAGCCATGCCGAAGCCGGTGCGGATATCCTATCCCCGAGCGACATGATGGATGGGCGGATAGGTGCTCTGCGCACGGCTCTCGATGCACGGGGCTTTGAACAGGTGTCGCTGTTGAGTTACACGGCAAAATATGCCTCTGCTCTGTATGGACCATTTCGAGGAGCACTGGGGAGTGCCCCCAAAGCGGGCGACAAGAAGGGCTACCAGATGGACCCGGGCAATGCACGTGAAGCCCTGCGAGAAGCAGACTTAGATATCCAAGAGGGAGCGGACATCCTGATGGTGAAGCCTGCCACTTGCTACCTAGATGTGATAGCGGTCATGCGTAGGCATACGCAGCTGCCGATAGCCGCCTACCACGTGAGCGGAGAGTACCTGATGATCAAGGCAGCGGCTGCATCCGGGTGGCTGGATGAAAGGGAGGTCACCCTCGAAGTACTGTTGAGCATACGGCGGGCGGGAGCCGATATGATCCTGACCTATGCCGCCCCGGATGTGGCGCAGTGGCTGGCAAAAGCGTAAACACGATGCGGAAATTCCTGCAAAAGCTGATAGGCAGAAGGGACATCCTGCTCATCACGATGTCGCTGCTGACCAGTGTCCTGCTCTATTGGTACTATGCGCCCGGAGATCAGGAGGTCACGGAGACCGAAGGACCGCAGGTCGTGCTGCCTGCGGGGGAAAGGGTGCAGGAAAACACGCCCCCGAAAAATATTCCGAATGCGGGTGCGCCGGTACGTTTCCTCATGATGAATGTCCGAAATTATTTCGTCGAAGGCGATGAGCAACGTTCACAGTATAAACGCTATATAAAGTCTGTGAGGGAGCGGGATGCCGTCGCGGATGTCATCGCGGAAGCCAAACCGGAAATCGTGGGCTTGGTGGAAATGGGAGGACGCGCTGCCGTTCACGATTTGGTGCAGCGACTCGAGTCTCACGGTCTGCGCTACCCGTACTGGCGTGTCCTAGAACGCATGCGGGAGGATCGCGCCCTCGCGGTACTTTCCCGCCACCCGATTGTGGAAGACCACTCTGTCAAGGATTGCGAAATTGTGGGACAAAAGGACTTTTACATGCTACGCGGTATTTTGGATGTGACTGTGCGCACGGAGGATGGGCGATATTTTCGCATCATGGGCGTCCATTTGAAATCTAAAGTATCGGATAACCCGGCGGCATCGGACTTTTTAAGAGCCAACGAAGCACGAACGCTTGCCGCGCACGTGCTGCATGCCACGCAATCGGAGCCGAACATGCCTATTTTGGTGTACGGTGATTGGAATGCCGGTCCGTCAGAATCGTCGCTATCCATTATCGCTCAAGGTATAGCCAAAGAAAGTGCCCTCCATTGCCTCGTCCCGACCGACGAGCGGGGCGATATCTGGACCATCTACTTCAAAAAAGGCGGCGTGTACAGCACCTTCGACCGAATGTACGTCAACGCTGTGCTTAAAAAGCGCATGGGACGTCGCGCCCGCATGGGAATTATCGGTGGAGAGAAAGTACGGGCGGCGAGTGACCACCGCGCCCTTTGGTGCGAACTCAAATAGTCAACCCTGTCCTAGGACGAGGCACACAAGCTCGGTGTTCTCTGCGCCGCAGGTACTTGTGCCATGTGGACCAACTGAAGTATCTGCTGCAATGCTGCATGAAAGTCAGCGCAAGATGGTACCCATCCTCCAACGTGACGGATGCCACACGCGAGAGAGAGCGTGCTCCGACCTCTTCTCCTTCGACCGATTCATGGTCAATCCCCAGCTCCTGCATCTGCGCATTGAACGCGTATGCCGCCGTGATGCCGCAGAAGAAGTAGTCGAAATCCGCCGGAGTACCTGCATAGTACGACTCACCGACCACCAGCAC
>CAYRJI010000030.1:0-21849 GCA_964424645.1 uncultured Akkermansia sp.
GACCGAGATTGAGGATAGGCTGTTTCTGCGTGACCTTCCTCCCGTCAGGTTTAGAGACACGAACGGAGCGTGCGAGACGCAGATAAGGTTTTCCATTGTTGGTGAAGCATTCGATGTACATAAGGTGTTGATAAATGGTCACATAGACGCACGAAGAGATTATACAATACAAAGAAGAGAAAAGCAAGTCTTTTCCTTGTAAAATCAGCATTTATTTGAATTTTTTTTCTTAGAACCTAGGACAGGAAGTGGCAAACTCGGGGGGGGGGGGGGTCAGTATGGTATAGCCCCGGCAAGAGCCGAAACACCACAAACGCGATTTCGGAGTTGACCCCACAGGGTCAGTATGGTATACACCCACGCCACGCCCCCCGAAGCCAAAAACAATTTCGGAGTTGACCCCACAGGGTCAGTATGGTATACCAAAAGACTTTGCATTCAACCAATACGAAGTATTTCGGAGTTGACCCCACAGGGTCAGTATGGTATAGAAATAGTACGAACTAATTGTTTGATAGGCGAATTTCGGAGTTGACCCCACAGGGTCAGTATGGTATACTCGGCAGACATCCGTCCGTCTCGCAGGGCTTTATTTCGGAGTTGACCCCACAGGGTCAGTATGGTATAACAGGTGTGAACACACCCCGTCAATACTTTTTTATTTCGGAGTTGACCCCACAGGGTCAGTATGGTATACGGTTCTGAAGTTCAAAAACAGTACGCAAGCACATTTCGGAGTTGACCCCACAGGGTCAGTATGGTATAGATCCATGGATCACCATAAGATGTGATCCCTCATTTCGGAGTTGACCCCACAGGGTCAGTATGGTATAAAAGCCGGGTCATTCACCAGCGATGCCACCTCATTTCGGAGTTGACCCCACAGGGTCAGTATGGTATATCGACTGCCCGCTCGATGGAGATTTCTTCTGTATTTCGGAGTTGACCCCACAGGGTCAGTATGGTATAGCGCGGAGCCGACAGTGTGGGGTTCGAATCCCATTTCGGAGTTGACCCCACAGGGTCAGTATGGTATATTCCACGGCGGAGACGGGTACGGCGATCTGTGATTTCGGAGTTGACCCCACAGGGTCAGTATGGTATAGCGCGGAGCCGACAGTGTGGGGTTCGAATCCCATTTCGGAGTTGACCCCACAGGGTCAGTATGGTATATGAGTCCACGAGATGATACTAACTATGGAGTCATTTCGGAGTTGACCCCACAGGGTCAGTATGGTATACATCGTGCCGCGTCTCCCCCTCCAGCACTTGGATTTCGGAGTTGACCCCACAGGGTCAGTATGGTATACGAGAGAAAATCTATGGCGAGAAATCTATGTATTTCGGAGTTGACCCCACAGGGTCAGTATGGTATACGGGCTAGTCGCCGTACTCCACACATCGTCCGCATTTCGGAGTTGACCCCACAGGGTCAGTATGGTATATAGTAGCGGCGGAGGGAGGGGATGTTTTCGATATTTCGGAGTTGACCCCACAGGGTCAGTATGGTATAAGAGTCTGCGCACTCTTCCGCGAGACCTTGTAATTTCGGAGTTGACCCCACAGGGTCAGTATGGTATATATACGACGATGCATTATGATATGTTGAGGCGATTTCGGAGTTGACCCCACAGGGTCAGTATGGTATAAAGACCGGCATCCTCGAGCTTCGCCGACTCTCATTTCGGAGTTGACCCCACAGGGTCAGTATGGTATACCGACGAAAAATACATTGCAAACTCGGAGGCTATTTCGGAGTTGACCCCACAGGGTCAGTATGGTATATTGACATCCACGCCCAGCATGTGAGACGCCTTATTTCGGAGTTGACCCCACAGGGTCAGTATGGTATACAATTAGCGTACAGAGCCCACGCAATACCAAATTTCGGAGTTGACCCCACAGGGTCAGTATGGTATAAAGAGCATCGCCCGGGTGTCGGAGTATTGCTCATTTCGGAGTTGACCCCACAGGGTCAGTATGGTATATGTCCTCAAAGTCTTTGTTTTTATCGACATAGATTTCGGAGTTGACCCCACAGGGTCAGTATGGTATATATTCAGCGTCAACTCGCGGCGGGCTCGGTCGATTTCGGAGTTGACCCCACAGGGTCAGTATGGTATAATTCTAATAACTTTCTGTCTGTAGATAATACTATTTCGGAGTTGACCCCACAGGGTCAGTATGGTATATTAAGTCTCGGTCATTCTCCGCGCTCTCACTCCATTTCGGAGTTGACCCCACAGGGTCAGTATGGTATAGTCGAAAGATATTTGTCGGATTTCATTAGCCCATTTCGGAGTTGACCCCACAGGGTCAGTATGGTATACGGTACCCCGAGACGATCAACCTGTTTCCGCATTTCGGAGTTGACCCCACAGGGTCAGTATGGTATATGTCCCGCATCAGCCCCAACGCTCCCGGTATATTTCGGAGTTGACCCCACAGGGTCAGTATGGTATAATCAGCATAGATGCTCCCTCCAAATGCACAGCATTTCGGAGTTGACCCCACAGGGTCAGTATGGTATAGGTGCGGGAGTCTCCTGCGGCGCAGGGGCTTCATTTCGGAGTTGACCCCACAGGGTCAGTATGGTATATGGACCACGGGGGTGTACACATCTTCATCCTCATTTCGGAGTTGACCCCACAGGGTCAGTATGGTATAGTCTTGCACGATGCAGTCACCCAGCTGGAGGGATTTCGGAGTTGACCCCACAGGGTCAGTATGGTATAAGGGGTCTCCCTAGGAGCTCATAGAGAGCGAATAGGGGGACCCTTGGTTTTCACGAATTAGGGAAAAGTGGGCAATGAGGGGGCTACCAGAAAAGGATAAAATTGGGGAAGAAACGTGAGGGAGGGATGACACTTTCGCCGAGCAGGACGACCTGCTGTTCCCAGACGGAGCGGTCCATAGGGAGGAGGCGGATATCGCCTTCGGGGACTTGGAGGGCGACACGGCGCATGTAACGAATGATGCGGTCGATTTCATGATCTTCGCCTTCGAAGATGTAGAGGCTGTACTGGACACGGACACCGCCTAGGGCTTCGAACTCTTTACGTAGGAGAGTTTGGTGTTTGGTTTCCGGCACATCATAGGCAAGCATCACGAGCATGGAGGCGGAAGGGGCGGAAGTGAGGGGGATAATTGGTAAGGATAGCACGGGCGAAGGACTCGATCACGAGACGGATGATGGTACGCAGGCGAAAGCGTTTATCGGAGTATGACCAGAAGCCTTCCATCATTTCGGCAAAGCGACCTGCCATGAGTTTTTTGTCGTGCATTTCATCTAGGCAGCGCATGACTGTGAGCTCGACACAGCAGCGGAAGGGTTCGATGAGATCACAGACGAGACTGGGGCGACTGCGACGTAGGCGGTGGATGATGGCAATTCCCGGCTCAATGCCATTGGCGATGCACTGCCACTCAATCGCATGGTAGAGGAAACCGTAGCCGTAGTTGAGGGCAACATTGAGGGGAGCCTTGGCTTGGCGGTGCTCGCGGGTGAACAAATCCTGCGAAGCCGCTTCGAAATACCTTGCCCAGAAAAAGCGAGCCCAAGTAGCTTCTAGGCGCAGGATGCGGTTAAAAGAATTGGCTGCGAGCTTGGGAAGAGGAGCGAGAGAGGGCTCGAGAGCGTGGAGCAGGCAATGCTGATTTTCGACCTTGGCGTAGACTAGAGCCGAAGCGTAGGCAGTGCTTTTTACCGGTTTAAGGTTACAGATGCGGAAAAGCACGTCCGGATTGACATAGCGGGTACGAGGGAGAACAGCAGAGGTCTCCCATTTGCCGATTTTGGTATTCCAGCGAGCCAACACAACCGGGCACTGCAAAGACAATGCCGTAAGGCTCGCCTGACTCCACTTCATCTGCGAAGCCAAGCATTGCACAGAACCCAGCACCTGTATCGCCACCTTTTTCTCCCCGCAACAGAGCATGCCGTCCGAGACATGCATTTCCCCGTTTTCTCCCGCCAAAATGAGGTGATGAATCATGCCGGATGCCGGAGATTAAGCAATTGTGCTTTTTCGACAGCAGCAGGCAACCCAATTATACGAGCAAGTTCATCTACATTTGCACAGGTAGTCTTTTTCCTATCTTTTCTTTCTATGCACGAAATTTCAATTTTACCAACACTCAAGATTGCCGAGACCGCACCCCAACACGCGACTTGTGCGGGAAAATCCTCTGCTGAAAAATGGGGAATCTTTTCCCGGATTTTTTCGACAGCCTTATCGTCCACCCTGAACACGCATTTAAACATATCGCCTTTACGGATAGCACCGACTTTGACGGCACTCGGTGGGAGCTCACCGCACACTAGGGAGCGTAAGTCCTTCACCTTTTTTTCTTCCAAGAGCTTCAGAAGGAACTCGGGTGCCCCCTTACGCCCACGCCACGGCAAACCCATACGTTTGAGACCGTCCATAGCCGCCTTGGTTGGGATGAGGCGGCGATAATACTGCCACTGTTTTTTCTTCGCGTTCCATCCGAGCCAAATTTCCATGCGATCATTGGAGCCATCCAGAGAGCGAGCTTGGAAAATACGCCCCTCTTGCACGACGGCACTCCAACCGATGGGTGAAGAGAAAGAACCCTTACTGTCGTACTTACGAATGCTCCTGATGGGTGTACCATTCGTAAGACGGAGGGGCTTAACTGACGGTTTATCGTCCCTAGTAGCAGGCTGCGCGGCGGTGAGCCATTTCTCGATCGTGCTTTCCGACGGGATGAGCTGCTCAGAGAGATTTTCCCGTCCCTGCTTTGCATAATTGATGGCACGCGCAATTCCGGAATAGATAACACTAGCCGTCATTTTACTCGTATCTATGGGGGTGCGCTGGCTCGTACTGCCATCCACCTCGACACGCCAGAATGTCGAATCTCCGAGCGATTTTGATTTGCTCCTGCTGCGCTGTTTAATGACAGGGGGAGCATCCTTATCTAATTCGGAGAGTTTTCTAAAGTCCGGCAGAGGCAGAGATTGGGGGTCAATCATGCGGAAAGCAGAATACCCATCTTTTTCCGACCTTTTCCTTGTTGTGAATACACCTCCGTATTGCACATCATTTACCCCTTCCGCAGGTGGAATGCAAGTCATCACAGCGGCGTCCATTCGGTGGTGATTGTTATCCGCGCGATCCTTCACGAAGTCATCGCCGAAGATAGACTTTCTGGCGGCAGCGGTGTAGACTCCGCTGATGTTACCGATGCGCTGCCGCATGGCTTCGGGGTTCAATTCAATACCCATCCAAGCAGCGACGAGACGCCGTAATTCGCGCGCCAGCTGCGCCGTACGCGTCATGTTATTGAAGTCCGGGAAAGAAATAGCTCCCCCTTCTGCGTTTTCATCCGGGAAAGCAAAGAGATAACGCTTCATTCTTCCCCAAGTGAACTTTTGAGAACGCTTGAGCATTTCAGACCAGCTCAACCAGCCGGGTAGCCCCGCTGCGGCAGCTTCCTTGGGTGTACGGTCTTTCATCGCTTCATTTGTAGCCCTCGTCGTGAGTACTAAATTTTCTGCTATATAGAGACCGCCTTTGCTATCGGGGAAGAGGTGCGCGAGCTCTAAATTCGCATCCAAGGCGTCCTTTCCCAAATTTTCGCCGGTGAAGGGGCAAGTGGCATCCTTCGTCTTGGAACCGCCCTGCTCCGCGAAGAGACGAAGGCGGAGTGCCTGAGCGTGAGATATACCACCCTCCTGACCACTGAGACCGGCTTCCTCAATCAATTTTTCACGTCGCTTCCTATTTTCTGCCTGTTTCTTCGCAATTTCATTTTTCTGATCCTGATTGCGAGCGGGATCCTTGATGCACTCGATCACGCAGTAGTCCGGAACTTTCTTACCGCCCAGCTTATCGGCGATCTCTTTTTCGAAGATACGCTGCAGCAAACCCGTGGTGGCGAAGATATCGGCATCCTTGTCTCGTGCAGTGCGTTTACGCAGGGTGCCGAGCAGTGTCTGTACTTGGGGATAGAGACCGAGCCCTGTGTCATCGATACGCTTGATCTGCTCGTAGTATCCGCTCTCCTTCTTCCATGCCTCGATCGCTGTCGGTTCAAAATTCTGTCCATCGGCAGTAGCTTGACGGTACAATTCTTCTGCTGCTGCCTCAGAAATTTTTGCCCTCCCTCTGCGCACTTTCACCGGCGGAGCCACAATATCCTTGAGATGCGCGACCTGAGAATCATTCCAGTCATTTTTTGTTGCGAGCTTTAGGGGCTGCATCGCGTCTTCCATCGCTTTCTTGGCAGCCTGCCAAGAGGGTCGCGATTCATGCATCACATACTCGACCAAGGCGCGGATTCCTGCCGCCGGGAGCAATCGCCGATCGATGGTCAACTTGCCGCACTTCAAATCAAAGCGGTGATTGGACAGGAAATTGACTATATTCCAGCGGCGTATTACTTGGCTACCGCGTTGACCACACTTCGCACCTTTAGCTGAAGGTACGATCCCCAATGCACCGAAGGGACATTCTTTTACCTTGCTCCTGTAATGTGTTGCAGCTTCTCCCGGCGTCTTACGATTGTAGTGGAAAATGGCTTTCCTTCTGTTCCTGCGGGAGTCACAGGGCAGGAAGAGGGTCGACACGAAGTCATCGTAGTGATCTATCATGTCTTTGTGCCGCTCAAGGATGGTACGCAAATGTTTTTCTACATGGCTGCGCGGGAAGTTGTATCCACGCGCTCTGTGAGCGTTGACGCCCCTTCCCTTATATTCTCGGAGCACCTTTTCTATTCCTGCTTTCTCTGTCACCCTCTCCCGATTCGCTATTGCTTCGTCCCATCTCTGAACTTCCTCCTCGCTCAGCTCTTCCCTCCGACCCCTCAAATCTGTGCGAAGGTCGCGAAGGTATTGCGCCGTTTCCCGATCTAAGAATTGAGAAGGAAGCCATTTCAGGGCATCCGATAACTTGTTGTCTCCACCCCACGGAAACTCACCCTTGTCTAGGGTCATCGCAAAGTAGTCGTATCCACGCAGCATCACACACGACCGAATGCAGAGAGAAAGAGCCTCCGGCGACGCAAGCCTACCCTCGATGGCACGCAATCGTAACTTGAATGGATCGCTGCGTGAGTATACTTCATCGCTGACCCACGGTAGCCCGTGCCGCGCAAACAATTTCTTCAACCGGTTCTGCCTTGTGCGACGATTTTTTCGTGCATGCCGTCCTCCCCGCATTTGGCGTCTCCCTGCCAATGCTTTCGCCTCCGGCAAGTCCACCAACAGCGTTCGACTGTACAACCATTCTCGTCCTTTCCGAACCGTGATGCCAATCCCTTCGATGCCTATATCTAAACCCAGAACAACCGTATCGTCTCCGAAAAACGGATGCCTCGCCCAACGTGCAGCTGCCTGTTCTTCGTTCATGTGGTCTGAGTATACCGACAAAAGTACACGAAAGCAAATTTTTTTTCATATTCGGCTTGATTTTCGAGTCATGCCCTGCTAAAATAACGTCACTCCGAAATCAGCACTGCGGGATTAACATCGTAGGAGAGCGGTGCCTGCGTATATAAGTGTGACTCCATACCAGCTCCCGGTTTCTCACGGAACCGGGAGTGATTTTTTCCCCGTAAATCGCACCCATCCCCGGAGAAACGAATCACCGCGATGCCAATTACTATGCGACTTTCATGCGCCCTGCACACTAGAGGGGGCATCTTCCTGACGGGTGTGTTGGTTTTTCCCCACGCCTCTTTCCCCCTTTTCTTTCCTCGTCTCTATCTGCGCAACTCCGTTGCGCCTAACTCTTTCACTTCGTACCTCGTACTTGATCACCTCCCCGTCTCCCTGCTGCAAAGTCTCCGCCCCCCATCAAGCCCCTAATCTATTCGCGACAGATGCAGATGCGGTTTGGGCAACGTCTTGACCTCGCCGGGGATATGTGGTACAATTTTGGGCATGGAGAGTCTTGAGAGCACACATACGCACACGATATCGGTCTTGGTGGAGAACAAGTTTGGGGTTTTATCACGCGTGGCGGGGTTATTTTCCGGGCGTGGGTACAACATACATTCACTCAATGTGGCACCGTGTGAGGACCCACATTTTTCCCGCATGACCATAGATGTGAATGAACATGGGGAAAAACTCGATCAAGTGATTAAGCAACTGAGCAAATTGGTGAATGTGGTAGAAGTGATCGACTTTCGGTCGCACCCCACCGTGTATCGCGAGATCGTGCTCATGCGGGTACGATTCGGAGAGCACAAGCAGGATATTCTCGAGCTGTGCAGCATCTTCGGGGCGAAGGTATTGGATGCGACACGTGAGACCTTGACGATTGAAATATCCGGCGGAGAGTTTCGCTTGAAGCGGTTTTTGAATTTGATGGAGGATTATGACGTGCAGCTGCTTATGCGCTCCGGGAAAATTGCGCTCATCAAACCCAATGCCTGATAGCCCGATGCAAGCTGTACTCTTGTTTCCCGGGCAGGGAGCTCAGAAGACAGGGATGGGACGAGACCTCTACGAGGCGAGTCCTGTGGCACGGGAGATGATGGATGAGGCAGACGCCACCCTCGGGGTATCCCTCACCAAGGTGATGTTTGAGGGACCGGATGAACAACTTACGCGCACCTGCTACTGCCAACCGGCTCTCTTCCTGCACGGACTCGTCATCTACCGCATGCTTTGCGAACAGATTAGCATCCAACCCGTAGCAGCGGCGGGTCTATCGCTCGGCGAGTTTACCGCGCACGCGGCTGTGGGAACATTCAGCATGCAGGACGGGCTCCGACTCGTGCGGAAGCGCGGGGAGCTCATGGAAGAAGCTTGCCAAGCCACACCCGGCACGATGGCTGCCCTCATCGGCGGCTCGGATGACGCTGCACAAACCCTTGCGTATGAATGTGGTGTGGATGTTGCCAACTACAACTGTCCGGGACAAGTGGTGGTATCTGGCACACAGGAGGGGGTGGACCTCGCGGTCGCACGCGCCCGGGATGCGGGCTTTAAGCTCGCCAAAAAACTGAATGTAGCCGGGGCGTACCACAGTCGCCTGATGAAGGGGGCACAACAGAAATTACTGCCGGAGCTGCAGGCGGTACCCATGCAAATGCCCACCGTGCCCGTGTATAGCAATTACGCTGCCGTACCGGTACAGAGTGTGGAGGACATCCGGGGGACGCTCGGTGCGCAGGTGTGCGGTTCCGTACGTTGGGCAGCTTCCATGGCGGACATCATCGCGCGGGGTCACCGCCTCTTTCTCGAGATGGGTCCCGGAAAAACCCTCGCCGGGATGATGGCACGCATCTGCAAGGAAGCTACCGTTATTTCCATCGAAGATATACCGTCGTTATCCCAAGCAGTTCAGCAGTTACGGGCGTTTGCGGCAGAGCTTTAGCCTTTCCATTCCATGTATCAACCGCCAAGCCACACATCCGTCTCGGGGAAAATGCAGAAAGTCCACGCAGCGAGCTCGCCGGGGGCGCAGTTTCTGCCGCCGCCGGTGTCCCCCCCCTGCCCTGTTCTCCCGTGCCCGGCTGTCACCCGCCCGGCATCCGGCACCCGTTGCTTCGCCGCACAAGCCCTCCGCTTCACTCTGGCGTTCGGAGGGTGGGCGTTGTGGTGGGGTTGTGGCTTGGCTCTGTGGTGTGATGCCCATGCCCAAGCCCCTACACCTGCAACCCCGCCGACGTACGCTTCCCCCTCTGCCATCCCGGACGATGAGAGTGCAGTGCCCGTGGATGAGGAGGATGAGGACGTAGTGGAAACGGTGAAGCTGGGGGGAGAAGACAACGCCCCCGCGCATGTCGAAGGTGTGCAACAGGATGACAATGAAAATGCCAACATGGATATGTCATCACCGTTGCGCGTAGAACCCGTTACGAATGATGCGCCACCGATGCATACCCCGGTGGGGGCTGCTTCCATAGAGGCGAATAACGATCCCTCACTCCACGATCCTTCACGCGTGGCATACGCGTCCACTCGGGAAAATGCCCGCACCATGTCGCTCACCATTCCTGCTCCGCGCGGTGTCATCACCGACCGCGAAGGTCGCATTTATGCCTGCTCGGAAGTCGCCTACCAGCCTGCCGTAAATTATTGTCTCGTGCCGGAATCGAGCGATGCTGAGATTGTGAGGATTGGGCGGCGGGTCATGTCCGACTTCGCGAAGGCGGGGTTCAAAGTCACCGAAAAAACAGACGAGCAGCTCCTCAATCACTACAAAGAACGCCGTTGGTTGCCGCTACCCATAGGTCCCTCCGTCCGCCAGAGTGTGCTTTCCAAGGAGATGCGGGAGCGGGCGGGAAAAATTGAGCAGGGAATGTTGATGAGTCTTTACCTGCGTTCTTACCCCGCCAAGGAGAGTGCCTGCCATATCCTCGGTTATACCGGTTCCCCCGCCAAGCTCCCCACCGGTCCCATCAACCACAACGACCCCATCTTTGAACGCCGCGAAGGTCGTTTCGGTTTGGAAAAATTCTTCAATAAACAACTGACCGGTCGCCCCGGTATCTGGCGTCTCATGTTCGATGAAGAGGGCAACAAGATCCTCGATGAATTGCAGGCGAAGCCCTGCCCCGGTCACACGATTGTCACGACTCTCAACATGGAGTGGCAGAAACTTGCAGAGCGTACACTGCGCGAGAATACGCGGGGGCGCGGAGCGTTCGTGCTGGTCGATGTGAACACGGGCGAGGTACTTGTGCTCGCGTCTGTCCCGAACTATGACCCCAACGCCTTCATTCCTTCTATTTCGCGGAAAGATTACGATGCCCTGCGCTCGGATAAAAATACGCCGCTTGTCTCCCGCGCGTTCGCCGGGGTTTACCCTCCCGCTTCGACTTTCAAGACAATTACCGTGGCATCCGCCCTACGTTACCGCGTGATCACAGAAAATGACACGATATACTGCCCGCCAAGTATCACGATCGGCAGTCACCGCTTCCGTAACCACAGCGGCTTTTCCGGCAGTCTCAACTGCGTGCGTGCCATCATCCTTTCGAACAACCCGTTTATGTACCAAGTGGCGGCCACGCTTAAGCCGCAGCACATCGGGGCAGCGCGTCTCTGCGAAACAGCGCGTCGCTTCGGTTACGGCTCCGTCACCGGGTTGCCCCTAGCCGATAAAGCCGGCAATGTGCCGGATGAAGCTTGGATGAACCGCAACTACGGTCGTGGGTTTATGGCGGGGGATGCCGCCAACCTCGCTATCGGGCAGGGTGCCCTGCTGGCCACCCCTCTGCAAGTGGCTCACGCAATTTCTGCCATCGCCAACGGTCGCTATCTGCCTAAGCTTCAGCTCGTGCGCCAAGTGCTCGACCCTCAGGGGAATGTAGTCTTCCAGTTTACCCCCGAAGTGCAAAATAACTTGGCTGATATGTCGGCAGCACTTGCCACTGTGCGCAAGGGAATGCGGGCAGTCGTAAACGGTGGCACCGGACATCGCGCCGCCCTCAGTTGGGTCGCTAATGCCGGAAAAACGGGAACGGCCCAGTGGGGTCGCCCGTCGGACGACTGCCGTCTCGCTTGGTTCGCCGGTTTCTTACCGGCAGATAAACCGAGGTATGCCTACGCCGCCCTTTACGAGGGGAGCCCCCACCAGCGCATATCCGGCGGTCATGTGGCGGCGGCTATCGTGCGCACCTTCTTCAACACCGCTCGCCCGAGCATCCAAGCCGAGCTCAAACACGAAGCCCCCAAGCCCATCATCGTGGATGAACGGGACGTCCCCGAGGAAGAAACAGCTGTTGCAGCCCCCGAAAGGGAGGAAGTTTATCGCCAAAAACAAGAAGAACGCCAACGTCGCCGCTTGCGTCACCAACAATCCGGCTGGGACGACGGACGAACCCGCCATTAGTCGCCCACAGGAAAAAACGCCCGCCACACGCGCGGAGTGTTTCCTCCTTGCCCTCTCTCAATGCATCCGCGCAACTCTGTTGCGCCTAACTCCTTCACTTCGTACTTCGTCCTTCGTACCTCGTACTTGATCTCCCCCGTCTCTTCCTGCCTCAAGGTCATCGCCCACCACGAAGCTCGTATTTTTCTTGGGACGGCTGTGGATGTGATGAGGTATAGTACTTGACAGAAGCGGGAGGATGTAGTATAAGTGAGCCCGAACGATATGCCGCAGGAATACTTATCAGCATTGGTGCAGTTGCTGGCAGGGGTGGGCTTTGCCGGGTTAATTCTGGTGTTGAGTGTCATATTTGGGCGACGCGCCAAGCAGCGGCGTGCTCAAGACGTACCCTACGAATGCGGCAATGTGCCGGAAGGAGCCGGTTCGCCGAGTTTCTTTTCGATCAAGTATTACCAAGTAGCTGTGCTTTTCTTGGTGTTTGATTTAGAAGTCATTTTGCTTTATCCGTGGGCGGTGAACTTCAAGGACCTCCTGCAGGAAAACGGCGCGGCGTTGGGGGCCATGGCAGTGTTTATCGGCGTGTTGCTGTTCGTTTTCTTCTATGCGGTGGGGAAGGGTGTCATTGTCTGGCACCGCAACCCCGTACCGCGTGAGCACCGCTGAAAGCGTACCCCGCTCCACCGTCCATGAGAATGCCCCGCACGACTCAACTTCGGGACTTGCTCCGGGAGCGTATCCTGATCCTCGACGGGGCCATGGGTACCATGGTGCAAAAACAGCACCTCACCGAAGCCGATTACCGAGGAACGCGATTCGCAGACAGTCAGGCATTCCCGCGTGACCTGTGCAATAACAACGATATACTCGTACTCACCCGACCGCAGCTCATAGCCGACATCCATCGGAAGTATATCGAGGCGGGGGCGGATATTATCACCACCTGCACTTTCGCCGCTACCTGCATCGGGCAGCATGATTTCTTTCACATCGCGCCGCCCGGTCCTCACGACCAAGCCTATTTTGAGGATGTGTTGGCAGATGTGCGGCTGGCTGAGTTGGTGCGGGAAATGAACGCGAGTGCGTGTCGGCTGGCACGGCAGGCTGTGGAGGAAGCAGAGGCAAGGGATGGTCGGGCGCGGTTTGTCGCCGGGTCCGTGGGTCCGCTTTCCGTGTCGGCTTCCCTTTCGCCGGAGGTGTCTGACCCGGGGTACCGAGCCGTTACGTTTGAGCAGTTGCGGCGTGTTTACCGGCAACAGGTGCTCGCTCTCACAGAGGGAGGAGTCGATATTTTGCTGTGTGAGACCATTTTTGACACGCTGAACGCCAAGGCGTGCCTGTTTGCCATCGATGAATTGCGGGAAGAAAGCGAGGTCGAGTTACCGCCGGTCTTCATCAGCCTGACTGTGGCGGATCGCGCGGGACGCACGCTTTCCGGGCAGACGGTGGAGGCATTCTGGAATAGTGTGCGGCACGTGCGCCCGATGGCTGTGGGGATCAATTGCGCGTTGGGCGCGGATTTAATGCTCCCCTTTGCCCGTGAGTTGAGTGGGCTGGCGGACTGCGCGGTGTGTCTGTACCCGAATGCCGGGATGCCGGACCCGCTGCGCCCGGGTGGATACGAGCATTCGGCGCGGCAGATGGCGGAGTTCCTGCGCGTATATGCGCGGGAGGGGCTGCTCAACATTGTGGGTGGCTGTTGCGGGACGTCTCCGGAGTACATACGGGCGATACGCGAGGCGGCGCGTCACTTCCCGGCGCGTCGGCTTGCCCCCCCGCCGCCGGTGGGGCAGTTGCGCCTTTCCGGGCTGGACGCGTATAACCACGACAGGTCTCGCAATACGCTCTTCATCGGGGAGAGGTGCAATGTGGCGGGCTCTCCGAAGTTCGCTCGGCTGATACGGGAGGGGAATTTTGAGGAAGCTCTGGGTATGGCGCGCAAACAAGTGGAGAATGGAGCAGCTGTGCTCGATGTCTGTTTCGATGACGGCATGCTGGATGGAGTGGCGGTGATGCGGCATTTCCTGAATTTGGTCGCCGCCGAGCCGGATATCGCGAGGGTGCCGCTGATGATCGATTCGTCGGAGTGGAGCGTCATTGAGACAGGCTTGCAGTGCCTGCAGGGCAAGGGGATCGTGAATTCTATCTCGCTGAAAGTCGGGGAGGAGGAGTTCTTGCGGCGTGCGCGGCTGATTCGTCGGTACGGGGCAGCGGCGGTGGTGATGGCGTTTGACGAACAGGGTCAGGCGTGCGGGGTGGAGGACCGCGTGCGCATTGCGTGTCGGGCGCACGATTTGTTGGTGGAAAAAGTCGGCTTCCCGGAGGAGGACATCATCTTCGACCTGAACGTGTTGACGGTGGGCACGGGGATACCTGAGCACGCCGATTACGCGCGGGACTTTTTTACGGCGGCGGCGGAGGTGCACCGGAGGTACCCGGCATGCCATCTGTCCGGGGGCATTTCGAACGTCTCGTTTGCCTTCCGGGGGATCAACCCGGTGCGGGAGGCAATGCATTCGGCGTTTTTGTACCACGCGCAGCGGGCGGGGCTGGATGTCTGTATCGTGAATGCCGGGATGCTGGATGTGTACGATGACATCCCGGCGGAGAGGCTGGAGTTGGTGGAGGATGTGCTGCTCAACAGGCGGGAGGACGCGGCAGAGAGGCTGTCGGCGTACGCTCAGCGGCTGTCCGCGCGGAAGCAGCAATCGCAGGTAGCGGAGGCTCGGGTTGACGCGTGGCGCGCGTTGCCGGTGCGGGAACGTCTGGCGCATGCCCTCGTGAAAGGGGTGACGGAGTTTATCGAGGAGGATACGCGGGAGGCATTGCGGGTGTGTGGGTCTGCCTTGTGTGTCATTGAGGGTCCGCTCATGGACGGCATGCGCACGGTCGGCGAGCAATTCGGTGCCGGAAAGATGTTTTTACCGCAGGTGGTGAAGAGCGCGCGGGTGATGAAGAGGTGTGTGGAGGTGCTGGAGCCGTTTATCGAGCAGGGTCAGGGTGAGGGTGCGGCTACCGTGGTGCTCGCCACGGTGAAGGGTGATGTGCATGACATCGGGAAGAATATCGTGGGGGTGGTGCTGGCGTGCAACGGCTTCCGGGTGGTGGATCTCGGGGTGATGGTGCCCTGCGAGGTAATTCTCGATGCCGTGCGGCGGGAAAAAGCAGGGCTGGTGGCTCTGTCGGGGCTCATTACCCCATCGCTGGAGGAAATGGGGCATGTCGCGGCTGAACTGGAGAAGTCGGGGCTGCGGGTGCCGTTGATGGTGGGTGGGGCAACGACGAGTCCGCTGCATACCGCGCTGAAGCTCGCGCCTCTGTATCCGAGCGGAGTGGTGGTGCGGACGGCTGACGCGTCTACGGTAGCACCCATGGCGGTGGCTCTGACGGGTCCGAAGCGGGGGGAAACCACGGAGGAGATTCGTCGGGAACAGGAGGTGCTGCGGCAGGAATACCACAGTCGGCGGCGGGAATCGCTTACCCTCGAGCAGGCGCGGGCGGCGGCGGTGCGGACGGATTGGGAGCACACGGAGATTCCGGAGCCGCTCAAATTGGGCGTATTCACGGTGGGGGTGCCGGGCGATGGCTCGTCCCCGGACTTTGTCCTGAGTATGGATGAGTTGTCGGCGGCGGCGGATTGGGGAATCCTGCTGCGGGTGTTCGACTTGCAGGACGCGTGGAATCCGGTGCGCGGGGCGGTGCGTGATGCGGCTTCTGCGCGGGAGAAGGAGCAGGTGGAGGAGGTGTTGGCTGACGCCCGGAAGTTGCTCCGTCTCGCCGCCGAGGAGGGTCGCTTCCGTGTCCGCGCGTGTTTCGGTTTGTGGCGGGCGTCCAGTGAGGGGGAGGACATTCACGTGCTCGGCACGGAGGAGGTGTTGCATACGGAGAGGTGCCGGAAAAGTGGGAGAAAAGAGTGTATGGCATTCGCGGATTTTGTGCCGCCGCAGCCTTATTCCGGGTTTGTCGGAGCTATCCAAGGGAGTGTTTCGGGAGCCGAGGCGTGGGGAGCGGAGTTCGATGCCCGAAAGGACGCGTATTCCTCACTCTTATGCAAGGCTACGGCGAATGTGCTCGCCGAGGCTCTGGCTGAGAAAGCGCATGCCTGCGCTGATTCTCTCTGGTCGCTCGGTGCCTGCAAGAGTATTCGCCCGGCTATCGGCTATCCCGGTCTGCCCGAACACGCGGAAAAACAAACGCTCTTCCGTCTCTTGGATGCGCCGAAGCACACCGGCGCGTGCCTGACTTCCACGTGCATGATGCAGCCCGCTGCGTCCGTCTGTGCCCTCCTCCTGCATCACCCGCAGGCGAGGTACTTCCCGCAGGGTGGGTAGGTGCCGCAATTCCGCCGCATAACGACACAGATTGTTTCCGTCCCCACTGTCCCAAGAAACTTCCGGAAGAGCAATGCAAAATAGTGACAAGACAGAGGATGCGCCGAGGGAGCTGCGGCTCAGCGTGCAGGCGGATGGGACACTGAAGCTGCAGCCGTCCGGGACGCAACCGAGGCTGGAGCGTGCCTTTGCGGCGTCTCCGGCTCGCGGGATGCTGGATTTGCTGCGCTACGGGGCACCGGAAGGAGCAGCTCCGGTGTTTGGGTGGCTGCGGGAGCGCGCCCGCGAAAGGATGGTGCACTACCTGCGGTTGCTGCGGCGTGGGGAGGACGCCCTGCCTCCCCTGCCGAAGGCGGAAACGGCGCGTTTGTTGGAAAGCATGCCTCCGGTGGCGGGCGGGGAAATAAGCGTCGGCACGCTGGAAGAATGGATGGCGGGGCTCCCGGCAGCCTTGGCTGAGCTGGCGCGTCGCGAATGCTGCACGTCGGAGGAATGGCTGAATCGCCTCGGGGAGGGCTGGCAGCAGCTGGGTCTACTCTGCTTCCACCTAGCGGAAAATGTCGGCGACCAAGCAGAGGCAGCTCCCTTCGCGTTCTTGGCTACCTTCGTGCACAAGGTCGGGCAGGACGGCAGGGCGCGTCACCTGCCGCTGGGTCACGCGGCTCAGCTGCTCGCGAATGATCGGGAAGCCCTCCTTGCCCTGCTCCGCCCCCTCCAAGCAGCCGCCGCGCGGAGTGACTTCCTGCGTGAGCTCATCAATTCACGGGAGGTGTACAAACCCTGCGCGTGGACGGCGCGTCGCACCCTGCTCTACCTGCAGAGCATCCCCGCGCTCGAGGAAGCGGGTATCGAGACGCGGATGGTCAATCTCTGGAAAAAAGAGCCCCCGCGTGTGGAACTTCAGGTCACCGTGGACACGGAGGCGGGCGGCGGCAAACCCGACGCGGCACCGTCCGTGAACATCCACACCCTGCTGCATTTTTCACCGCAAATCGTGCTGGGGGACCACCGCCTGACCGAGGAGGAATGGCAAGCCCTGCTGGCGGGGGATGACGGGCTCGTGCGCTTCCGGGGTGAGTGGGTGAAGCTGGATCGCGAGAGACTCCGTCGGCTCATGGACAGCTGGATGCGGGCTGTCGGCATGTCCCACGCCGGTATTCCGCTCATCTCCGGTCTGCGTTTCCTGCTCGGGCAGCGCAGTCAAGCCACTCAGCAGTTGCCTCCGCCGGAGGAGGGCGTGCGCGTGGCGGCGGGTGCCGGGCTCGCCTTGGCTCTCAGTAACCTGCGTTTCTCGGCGGACATGCCGACCCTGCCGCCCGAAATGCGGAACACCCTGCGCGCGTACCAGCGGGAGGGTGTGCGTTTCCTCGCCAATGTCACGCGGGCGGGATTTGGGGCGTGTCTGGCGGATGACATGGGACTGGGCAAGACCCTGCAGGTGATCGCCTGGCTCACCCACTTGGAGCTCATCGGGGAGTTGGGAAAGGGAAAGGGCTGCGCTTTGATCATTTGTCCGGCATCGCTGCTCACGAACTGGCAGCAGGAGCTCGCGCATTTTGCCCCTCAGCTGCGGGTGGCGGTGCTGCATCCGTACGCCCTGAACCGTTCGAACTCTGATTTCCTGCACTCCGACCCGGCGTGGCTCGTCCGCCGCGCCCACGTGGCTCTCACCACCTACGGCATCGCCACCCGCGAGGAAAAGCTGGCATCCTGCCCGTGGCAGGCTCTGGTGCTGGACGAAGCACAGGCTATCAAATCTGCGGACTCGCAGCGCACCCGCGCCATCCTGCGGTTTACCTGTACGCGCCGCGTGGCTCTCACGGGTACGCCGGTGGAAAACTCTCTCAGCGAACTGCGCAGCCTTTTCGAATTTCTCAACCCCGGGCTGCTCGGCACTGAGTCGGAGTTCAACTCCTTCGTGCGCGGTATGGGCAGCGATTACACCGCGCTGCGCCGCTTGGTGCGTCCCTTCATGCTACGTCGGTTGAAGAGCGACCCCGCCCTGTTGCCCGAATTACCCCCCAAGACGGAGCAACCGGCTTATTGTCTGCTCACCCCGGAACAGGCGCGTCTCTACGCGCGGGAGGTGGATAACCTGCGCGCCGTGCTCGCCGAAGGGGATGCCCGGACGCGCCTCATGCTCATTCTCCCGATTCTGGGTCGCCTCAAGCAGATATGCAACCACCCGGCGCAGTACCTCGGCGAAACTTACTACGATCCCGCCGCGTCGGGTAAATTCGAGCGGCTGCGTCACCTGACCGAGCAGATGCGGGACGCGGGGGAATGCTGTCTCGTCTTCACGCAGTACCGTTCGATCATGCCCCATCTGCACGACTTTCTGGAAGGGGTCTTCAGTGCGCCGGGGCTCATGCTCCACGGCGAAACTCCTATCCACGAGCGGCAGCGTCTCGTTGCCCAATTTCAAGCCCCCGGCGGTCCCCCCTTCTTCTTGCTCTCGCTGCGCGCCGCCGGTACGGGTCTCACCCTGACGCGTGCCCACCACGTGGTGCATTTCGACCGCTGGTGGAATCCGGCTGTGGAAAATCAAGCCAGCGACCGCGCCCATCGAATCGGTCAAAAGCACCCGGTCTTCGTCCACCCCCTCATCTGCACCGGCACCATTGAGCAAAACATCCACACCATGCTCCGAAAAAAAGCAGCCATGGCTGACGCCCTCCTGTCCGGCGGTCTCGAAAAACTTCTGCTCAACCTCACCGCAGACGAAATCCTAGCACTCACGGCGACAGGGCAAAGGGAGTAAAACACTTTGTGGCGAATGGTGACCGTTGCCTACCACACACCCACCGCAAGGACGAAGTACCGCCCCGCTTGCGTCTCACCTCCCCCCCCGTCACAGCTTTGCCACTTCGTACTCCGTACTTCGTGTTATCCTCGTACTTCCCGTTGGCTTCCCCACCTCCGCTCCCCGCCACACACGGTGGACAAACACTTTCACCACACCCGCCTTCCCCGCACCTCACTGCCGCTCACCTCTCCCGCCTCTCTCCGGCTTTGCCACTTCGTACTTCGTACTTCGTACCTCGTACTTAGTATCTGCCCTGCCCCTCGTTCCTCCTCCCATTCCCTTCCCATTTCCCTGCGACAAAACCATCGCACTACCCTGAACCTCTAATTTGTTGGGGGCAGATGTGGTCGTTGGTTGATGGCATACGTCGCACCACGGGTCGTTCCGTATTTCCTCAAAAATCTTTTTTTTACCAGACTTTGCACAACCTTGCGGGTGGTTTCGTGAGATTGGGGAAAATGGTGCAAAATGTCAGACATCTTGAGGGATACCCCATGGACAAAGAGATTCAGGACAGCACGCGCGGATTCCGACAGGGCATCATCGCGCAGTTGGGTTATGTCCGATATCTTGGCCTCTAGGCTACGCTTTTGTTTGACCAGAGAGGTGATAAAAAAAGAGAGCCACGGCTCATAGTTGACGCGCCCCTCTCCTATCGTTCTCTGCGTTCCGCGCAGTACCCGATAATACGCATCCTTGCTCGCTTCAATAATCGCCTCCATGGAGGAATAGGGCATGTATCTATACCGGCACCTCAGCATGAGTAGAAGTGTCAGTGCACGAGACAACCGCCCATTACCATCCGTAAACGGGTGGATGGCAAGGAAATGAACAATAAAAAGACCGATGGTAATAATGGGGTGGAGGAGTCCGTCTCGGAGAACCTCGTTAGTCCATTCGAGCAACTCCCGCATGAGGCGCGGCGTGTCAAAGGGGGAGGCTGTCTCAAATATCGAGCCGATCTCTCGCCCTTCTGCATCGAATGCTGCCACGCGGTTACTGTATTGTTTGTACTCACCCCGGTGCCGTTCATCTTTGGCAGAGTACCGCAGGAGGATTTGGTGCATTTGCTTGATGTAATTTTCTGTCAGCGGTATCTCCTCGTAATTCTCGAAAATGGTTTGAACCAAATCCCTATACCCGGCTACTTCTTCTTCGTCCCGCGATCTGAATGACTTCCTGTCTATCTGCTCAAAGAGCACCTCCACCTCCGCATCGCTCATTTTGTTGCCCTCTATCCGATTTGAAGAACCAACGGATTCTATCGTCGCAATTCGTTTCATCCCACTGAGCTCCTCCGGAGCCAGTCGGTATGCTCCGCCATTCCACGCACCGCTGAATCGCTCGATCTCGCTGATCATGTCGAGCATTTCCGGCGTGATGTTGATGTCTTTCTTATTTGGCATCATCTTTACCAGATCTTACCAGATATTCCCAAATAAGTCAACCTCAAAACCGGTGTTCCCCAACTGCAGGCACATCTGTCCCAAGAAAAATACGAGTTTGGTGGTGGGCGATGACTTTGAGGCAGGAAGACACGGGGGTGATCAAGTACGAGGTACGAAGTACGAAGTACGAAGTGAAGGAGTTAGGCGCAACAAGGTTGCGCGGAGAGGGACGTTGAACGCAAAGCGGAAACCTCGCGTGGGGAACAAATCCATACACCCGTGGAGTTGAAACCCCCTTGGTACGCAGAGCGTCTGTAACTCGCATGGGGATTAGCATTGCGGCGATTCTCGAAAATTTTATTGGGACAGGTGTGCAACTGCAGACCACACTTGACCGCATCACGAGCTACGAATCCCTACACGACGACCTCGTAGGCTTTTCTGTCCTCATACATTTTCCAGTATACTTTGGCGATATTTACCGCATTGTGTTCCGTAGCCGGATCGATTACGCCATCGACGATCACGCTGCCGACGAAGATGCCTTTCGGCGCAAGCATATCGTGCAGAACGATGTTCATGGCATTCAATGCCGCTTTGTCGACGCACAACACACGGAAACCCGGAAGGGGACGGAAAGACTTGGCGAAGCCGCCGCCGGTAAAAATGATACAGCCCTTCTTTGCGGCAAATTCCTCCGTTGCCGTCAAGTTGGTACAGTGCCAAGCACTCGCACAATCAACTTGGTAGCGTTCCATCAGCAGTTCATTGGTCAATTCTCTGCCGCCGTCCGGTTCGATGTTGCCCACATTGTAGACCAAACAGTCGGGTGTGCCCAACTCCTGCTGTACTTCACGAATTGCCCGTGTCAACGTATCCGGCTTCGCTGCGTCCGCAGTTTTTATGTAAGTTTCAATACCTTCACGCTCAAATTCTGCCTTGTAATCCTGCAAGTGAGCGGCATTTCTTGCCATCAAGACGACCCGGAAATCACGCGAGGCAAACTCCCTCGCCACGGCATTGCCCAGTCCCTTGCCTGCTCCGACGACGATGATTGTCTTCTTCATCCTATCTCCTTTCTATGGCACTTATCATTTGGCACTTATCGCGGTGAGGCGTTGACCTGAACGCGTCCAGTCGATATGACGGAGAAACGTGTCGACGTAGGCGGCGCGGCTATTCTGATAACGTAGGTAATAGGCATGCTCCCAGACATCGCAGACGAGGATGGGTCGGAGACCGGGTATGAGGGCATCTTGGTGGCGGCAAATACCAAAGATTCGCAGCAAGCCACTGACGGGGTCCGCGCCGAGGACGCCCCACCCGCTGCCTTGTACAGCGAGAGTCACAGCACGAAAGACCCTCTGAAAACCCTCTAAGCTACCGAAGGAACGATTGACGGCATCCGCGAGAACTCCCGTGGGCTGCTCGCCTTCATTCGGAGAAATACTCTCCCAGTAAAGGCAGTGAAGGATGTGTCCACCGAGGTTAAACGCGAGACGCGAGGTAGC
>CAYRJI010000031.1:0-21647 GCA_964424645.1 uncultured Akkermansia sp.
CCTTGGGGACCGTGACCCGGGCGATGAAACCTCGGACCCTGCGCCATCACGAGCGGCGCACACAACATCGCTGTCAGAGCAATAAGTTTTGTGTTCATAACGTAAAGTGGAATGGGGTTAAACACCATCCGACGCAATGGTAATTGATTTCGAATCAACTGTCAATCTTTTTTTTGTTACCTCAGCAAAATTTTTTGAAATAAATTGGCAGTCGGAAAACGTGGGGAAGGGATAAGTGCCTTGTACAAAGAGAAGAAGCCGGGAAAGGGGGCTCCCCGCGCAACTCCCCCTATTGTCAGTTGACACACATCCCCACCGCTGCAGCAGAAGGCATCATGATGACAATAGGACGCCTTGTAGTCGTTCAGTATTCTTTGACGGAGAGGGACTTCCTTCCCGGGCAGTTTGACAGTTGATTCGAAATCAACTGTCAATCTTTTTTGTCCCCGACTAGGCATTTAATTTTTGAGACAGTTGTACAAAAA
Organism: uncultured Akkermansia sp.; assembly: GCA_964424645.1. GTDB lineage: Bacteria > Verrucomicrobiota > Verrucomicrobiia > Verrucomicrobiales > Akkermansiaceae > Akkermansia. Next base: position 486 of record CAYRJI010000031.1, read on the forward strand.
GAACACAACTGTCGCCACACCTGTCCCAGTAAAATTTTCGAGAAACGCCGCCATGCCAACCCCCATGCGGGTTACAGACGCTCTGCGTGCTAGGGGGGGCTTCAACCGCACGGGTACCTTGATTTATTCCCCTCGCGTCGTTTCGGCTTTGCCTCCTTCCTACTCCCCTGCGCAACTCTGTTGCGCCTAACTCTTTCACTTCGTACTTCTTGTTAGTTACAGGTCCAAGAAGGCGATGGCGATACCGCAGAGCATGATCGTGCCCCCGGCAACCTCTCCGCTATGCGTTTCCAGCCAATGAAAGCGCAGCAGGGAAAGCCCCTTAAGACCCACAGCCACAGCCAGCATCATTGTGGCGATGGTGCAAATGCTGAACACGATGGTAACCAGCGCGACGGCACCCGCCCCGAGAGCCGCTGCCGGGGCAAGCAAGGGGAGCAGTGCTTCGCACGGACCGAGCACGAAAATGATGAAGATAATCCACGGCGTGACGTGACCGCTGTGGCTATGGATGAGCTCGTGCCCGTGTTCATGACTGTGGTGCCGGTGCAGCCAATTGTGGCGCATCGCGTAGATCATATACGCCGCACCGAACCCAATCAGTGCCCACGCCGCGAGATTCCCCCGGTTCTCGTTAATCCACTCCATACGAGCTTCTGTGAGCAGGTGCGAGGCGTACATAAACAGCAGGGCGATTAACAGGGCACTACCCACGTGCCCGATACCGCACACAAAGGTCCATACCAACGCGCGCAGCATACTGTAACCCCGGCTCTTGGCTATCATGACAAACGGCAGGTAGTGGTCCGGTCCCGCCAGCGTATGCAAAACGGCATCCGCCACGGCAAGTCCCAGAAGAACGGTTAGTGTCGGATCAAACATGTAGATTAAGAGGGTGTGGTTGAAATAACTTCGTCCATACTTCCACTACGAAAGCCCCGTAAATCCAGCGTGGTATAAATGAAACCGAGCTTGTGAAGGGCAGCGGAAATAGAGGGTGCCAGCTCGAGTGCCCGCGCCCATTGGTCAGGCGGAAGCTCGAGCCGCGCCAATTTCTCGCCGTGCACACGCAGCCGCAAGGGTACATCCGGAAATAATTCATGCAAAATCCGTTCCCCTTCAGCTACTTGCGCCAACCTCTCCTCCGTGAGGGGTGCCCCGTATTCCATGCGTGTGGCTAGGCAGGGCGAACTCGGTTTGGCAGCGCAAGATAAGCCCCATTCTCGGGCGAGGGCTCGCACATCCGCCTTGCGCATCCCAACCTCTGCCAACGGAGATACCACACCGAGCTCTCTCAATGCCCGCAGCCCGGGTCGGTACTGCTCGAGATCATCCGCGTTGGTTCCATCCATGACGCAGCGCAGACCGAGCTCATTCGCGCGCCGCGCGAGTGTGGTAAACAGATGGCTCTTGCAGAGATAGCACCTGTTGACCGGGTTATTCCGCATCTCCGGCAGGTCGCGAAGCGGCTGCGTGTCAATGATTTGCGGTGTTATTCCCATGGCGCGCGCACTTTGCAGCACGCGTTCCCCTTCTTCGGGGGGCTGGAGACAGCTCCGGAAGTAGAACGCCACCACGTTTGGCACGAGTCCCTCAGTGCGCAAGCGGAGCAAGGCGTGCAGCAGCAGGGAGCTATCCGTCCCGCCGGAATAAGCCAATGCCACCCCGCTGTCGGCATGCCGTATAAGTGCATCTCGAAGTTTGTCTTTTATCATGAGTGTAAGGCAAGTGTAGCGGCTACATCATCGCGGATCGAGCGGAGGGTGCGTCCGGTGGCGAGGGCAAGTTCCCTCATCGACTCATACTCCGGGTAGGCTCGTGATATATCCCCGTAGTTCACAAATTTCACACGTACAGTGCCGTAGGGAAGCCGAACCTCGCGGAATTCTCGCCGCATTGTCGTGCGCTGCACGGCGTGGTGCCGGAGCCCGATCGTGCTGCTATGCCGCAGGACAGCATCCTCAACCACCCCGAGCAGGGTTGCCTCGGCGAGCACGCCGAGCACGACCCCGGGGCGGTTCTTTTTCATGAAGCACGGGGTGTACCACACATCGCGCGCCCCAACACGAAAGAGCTCCTCCATGAGAAACCCGAGCTCCTCGGGCGTTGAATCATCGATATTGGCGGAAAGCTCAACGAGTTGCTCCGGTGTCGCGACCGGTTCAATGAGCATGGCACGCAGGAAATTCGCGCGTCCGAAGTCTCGCTTGCCCAAGCCGATGCCCGTGCGGAGGACGCGGTAGGTCTCCGGGAGCGCGTCTTGGGTGCGCAGGGCTGCGGCTATGGCAATTCCCGTAGGGGTGACCATTTCACCGCGTGTGCCGCAGCGGTGCAGGGGTATCCCGTAAACCTGCGCAATGCGGAGCACCGCCGGTACCGGTACCGGGAGCTCCCCATGCTGACAAACCACGCTCCCCTCTCCCTCCGTGAGTCCCGTCACCACGCAGCCATCCACTGCCAAATCATCCGTCAAGACGGCGGCACCGATGATGTCTGCCAAGGAATCCCAAGCCCCGACTTCATGGAAGTGCACTTCTTCCGGGCGGCAGCCGTGGGCGTGCGCTTCAGCCTCTGCCACAATGCGGAAGATGCGACTCGCCAGCTCGCGCGCTTTTGGGGGCATTTCTGTGTCGGCGAGCACCTGCTCCACCTCTGCCAAATGGCGGTGGTGATGCCGCTGGCGGTAGGCTTCTTCCCGGGCTTCTTCATGCTCGCGCAGGCGCACATCAAAGTCGCACCCGGCGATGCTGTAGGAGGTCTTTCGCGCGACGGCGTAGGAAAAATCACCGCGCGCGCCCAAGCTGCCCAAAACGGCGTCCAATTTTTCGCGACTCGCCCCCAAGTCCAGCAGGGCAGCCACGAGCATATCGCCGCTGATGCCACAGCTCCCTTCCAGATAAAGATATTTGCTCATGATTGATTATGAAGGAGGTTGAGTATACGACACGCCTGCACAGCCGCCCCAAACCCGTTGTCGATATTGACCACGGAGAGCCCTTCCGCGCAGGTGTTGAGCATCGAAAGCAGCGGTGCCAGCCCCTGAAATGACGCCCCGTACCCCACAGACGTCGGTACGGCGATAACCGGCACCTTCACGAGCCCGGCAATGACGCTGCCGAGTGCCCCTTCCATGCCCGCCACGGCAATGACCACCTGAGCCCGCCGTATGTCCGCCAGACAACCGAGCAGCCGGTGCAACCCCGCTACCCCGACGTCATAAAAGCGTTGCACCTCTGCCCCGAAGTACAATGCGCTGCGGGCGGCTTCTTCCGCGACCGGGATGTCGGCTGTGCCTCCCGTGCACACCGCCACTATCCCCGGCAATGTCGGTGCCCCGCGCCCCCGCAAATGCAGTGTGCGCGACACTGCGTCGTACTCCGCGTCCGGCTCTGTGGCTTTAACTGCGGCAGCCTGCCGCTCATCGCAGCGGGTGCATAGCACCGCGACTCCGCGCTCTTTGAATGCGCGCAGGATGTCGATGAGCTGCTGCGGCGTCTTCCCGGGGCAGTAGACTGTTTCCGGGAGTCCGGTTCGCTCCTCGCGCGACATATCCAAGCGCGCGAAACCGAGGTCTTTCAGCTCATCTGCCATCGTACTTCAGCCTCATTCTAGCACAACCTGCCCCCCTTGCCCAGCCTAATGTCGGGCGCAACAAAGTTGCGCAGACGTGACGGCACCTTTCGGGCACCCACCTCGTCTATTGCACTTCGATCAGTTCGTACTTACGCGAGCCGAGCCCCATTTGTTCTCCGTACTCGAGTTGATGCTCGCCCTCGCGGCTCTTGATGCGCTCCTGCAAGTCGTGCTTTTCATCCGTCGGCAGCTTGTCGAGCATATCTAAACACGCTTGGTCGACCGCCACGATATCCGTCGATGCCAGTATTCCCACATCGCGGGCAGTGGGTCGCTCCGCGTCGGTCCCCGCGCAGTCACAATCCACAGACATATTGCGCATCACATTCACGTAGGTGATATGCTTGCCGAAGTGGTCAACCGTCGCCTTGGCTGACTCCACCATGTGTTCCATGAGGTGTGCTTTTTTAGCCGGGTAGGGCTCCCCTTCCACCTTCTGACCGTGCAGCCCGTGCACCCAATCCTTCCCCACATTCCCGTCCGCGCAGCCTATCGCGATGTTCTTGATCGAGCCGCCGAAGCCGCCGTAAGAGTGCCCCTTGAAATGCGTCAACACCACCATGGAATCGTAGTTGAGTATATTCTTCCCCATGCTCATCTCCTTGAAGTGTTTCCCTCCTTGCACCGGCAGCATCGTCGTCCCGGTCTCGTCCATGATGTCCACCGGGCAAAATGTCCAACCGTTGACTTGGAGAGTCTTGCGATGCTGCTCGGTCGTACGCCGTTCTCCCGGGTAGAGCGTATTCGTTTCCACAAGCGTGCTGTTTGGAATATCCGCCTGTATGGCTTTCACCATGGGTATGGGCAGGATGTTGGGTCCTTTCGGTTCCCCGGAATGCCACTTGATGGCTACCTTCCCCGTGATCTCCCCATTTACCCTGTGATACACCTTCAGCAACCCCTCCGGACTCAAGTCCCTAGTAAAATAGACTTTCGGTACCTCCGCTTTTTCCGCAGGAGTCTGTGCCTCTCCTCTCGCTACCGACAGTCCGCCGCACAGGACGGCTGCCACAACTGTTAATGTCGCTCGCGCTTTCATTGTCGTTCGTTCAATTCCCCATTATCTTAGCCCTTAAACCTACTTGAAGACCAGAAAAAAATCCGGCATTTCAAAAATCACGGCAGCGTCATTCCTATCACCACGCATCTTTTCTGCTTTGCCTCCTCTCAACGCGTCTGCGCAACTCCGTTGCGCCTAACTCCTTCTCTTCGTACCTCGTACTTCCATTCCCCCGTGTCTTCCTGCCTCAAACTCATTGCTCACCACTAAGCCTTTAATTTATTCGGGATAGGTGTGAATTCGCGCACCATACAATATATTTTTGTTGCCTAGAAGGGGAACATCGTGTAAAATGCGCGAGCGAGCCCGCTCGAGTGAGCGCGGTTCGCTCAATATAGAACGACCATGAGTACAGCATCATTTTTACCTGCGCAGTACGCGCATCCGTACGAAATCGACCCGAAGTACAGTAAGTCAGTAGCATATTTTTGCATGGAATACGCCATTGACAATGTCTTCAAGATCTATTCAGGCGGCTTAGGCTACCTTTCCGGTTCTCACATGCGCTCGGCAGGGGCTCTAAAACAGAATTTGGTCGGTGTCGGTATCCTTTGGACGTATGGGTACTACAATCAGATACGCGCGGAAGACGGGTCGATGGCGGTGCAGTATCGTCGGCGTGACTATACTTTCTTGGAAGACCACAACATCAAGTTTCTCATACGCATCTGCAATGCACCGGTGTGGGTGAAAGCGTATTTCCTGCGACCGGAGACTTTTGGGACGGCCCCGATGTTCTTTCTGACGACAGACTTGCCGGAGAATGACGCGGTTAGTCGCTCGATTACGCAGAGGCTTTATGATTCCAACCCGATGACCCGAATTTCGCAGTATATCGTGCTCGGACATGGCGGGGCGCGGCTCTTTGAGGAATTGGGGGTGGAGCCGGAGATATACCACATGAACGAGGCGCACGCTATAGGCGCGGCTCTCCACATGCTGGCTCACAACGGGGGGAATGTGGAAGATGTGCGTAGGCACTTCGTGTTCACCACGCATACCCCGGAGGAAGCGGGCAACGAGAAAATGGACATTAACTTGATGGCGAACTTCTCGTTCTTCGACGGACTGTCGCTCGAGCAAGTGCGTTCCATGCTTAAACTCGACCCGGGCGAGCAAACCTTCAACTACACCTTGGCTGCTCTGCGCCTCTCGCACATCGCGAACGGTGTGTCAAAGCTCCACGGCGAGGTTTCGCGTCAGATGTGGCAGGGCTACTCCGACATCTGCCCGATTACCCACGTGACCAATGCGCAGAATAGTGCTTACTGGCAGGACCCGGAACTCGCAGAAGCCTTCCACAGCGGGGACAAAAAGGCGTTTCGTGCTCGCAAGCGTGCCCTCAAGAAGGGACTCTTCCGCGCCGTCGGTGAACAAACGGGACATCTTTTCGACCAAGATACGCTCACGATCGTCTGGGCTCGTCGCTTCGCCGCCTACAAGAGACCGGCACTCATCACGGAGAACCCGGTCATGTTTGAACGCATGCTGCAGCGCACGAATCGTCCCGTACAGATGATTTGGGCGGGCAAGCCTTTCCCGACGGACTTCTCGGCGGTGGATATCTTCAACAAACTCAATGAATTAAGTTCGCGCTATCCACGGTGCGTCGTGCTGACCGGTTATGAGTTGGAGCTCTCCCGTCTGCTCAAAAATGGGTCTGACATCTGGCTGAATAACCCCGTGGTGACACGGGAGGCTTCCGGTACCTCCGGCATGTCCGCCACAATGAATGGTTCTATCACCATTTCCACCAATGACGGCTGGGTGAGGGAGTTTGCGCGCGATGGTGAGAACTGCTTCATCATACCGGAAGCCAAAGCGGGGCTGCCGATCGAAGCCCGCGACCGTTCCGATCGTGATAATTTCTACAATTTGCTGGAATCCAAGGTGTTGCCGCTCTACTACGACAATCCGGATGCTTGGTCGGACCTCGTCTTCAACGCGATGACGGATATTATTCCGGCTTTCGAGTCTGATCGCATGGCGGATGAGTACTACGTGAAGATGTACAACGCGGAAACCGAGGGGCAGGTATGAACAAATCCGTCCTCATTGTCGGAGCCGGCGGAGTAGGACATGTGGTGGCGCACAAGTGTGCGCAGATGGCGGATGTCATCGGGGAAATTCACCTCGCCTCGCGCACAAAAAGCAAGTGCGACGCGATAGCAGCCGATGTTTTGACGCGGGAAGGGGTGCACATCACCACCCATCAGTTGGATGCCGACAACGTGCCGGACACGGTGGTCTTGCTGAAAGGGGTGCAACCCGGGTTGTTGCTCAACGTAGCCCTGCCCTACCAAGACTTGCCCCTCATGGATGCGTGCTTGGAAGTCGGCTGCAACTACATGGACACCGCCAACTACGAGCCACGCGATGTTGCCAAGTTCGAGTACAGCTGGCAATGGGCTTACCACGAACGCTTCCGGCAAGCCGGTCTCTTTGCGCTGTTGGGCTCCGGCTTCGATCCCGGGGTCACCAACGTCTACACCGCGTGGGCTCTCAAACATCATTTTGATGTGATTGAGCAGCTCGACATCATTGATGTCAACGGCGGCGACCACGGGCATCCCTTCGCCACAAACTTCAACCCCGAAATCAACATCCGTGAAGTTTCGGCACCCTGTCGGCATTGGGAAAACGGGCATTTTGTGGAGACACCGCCTATGAGCGAGCACAAAACTTTCACCTGCCCGGAGGGAGTGGGAACCTTCGAAATTTACCGCATGTACCACGAAGAAATGGAGTCACTCGTGCGGCATATCCCGACTATCCGCAAGGCGCAGTTCTGGATGAGTTTCTCGCCCAATTACCTCAACCACTTGACAGTGTTGAAGAATGTGGGCATGACACGCATTGACCCCGTGCTGTACAATGGCATGGAAATCGTGCCCTTGCAGTTTCTGAAAGCTGTCCTGCCGAACCCCGGCGATCTCGGCAAATCCACGCGCGGGAAGACCTGTATCGGCTGCATCATCCAAGGCAAGAAGGGGGGGAAGGACAGGAAAGTCTACGTCTACAATATATGCGACCACGAGTCTTGCTACCGAGAGGTCGGTTCGCAGGCTATTTCGTACACCACGGGTGTGCCTGCCGCCATCGGTGCTCGCCTCATCCTCTCCGGTGTCTGGAGCGGCGCAGGCGTCTTCAACATGGAGCAAAATGACCCCGACCCCTTCATGGATGCTCTCTCCCAGTACGGTCTTCCGTGGTCGTATCTTGTTGATGATCCCGCTTTTACGGTATGATGCCGTGTCCCGCGCCTTCACTTCCTTCAGCGGCATCTGCTTCGTTAGAAATTCTTGTTTTGCGGTCTTGCGACGGGGTGCATGGACAAGTCTATTGCGATAACTATTTGTAACTTTTCTCTTGTTATCGCACATGCTATAGCCTTACAATGAATTGATGAAAATTATCCATACAGCTGATTGGCACCTAGGAAACCGCATGAGGGAGCAGAAGCGGGACGGGGAGCATGCCGCCTTTCTGGAGTGGCTTCTCGGGCTTCTGCGAGAGGAAAAACCTGACGCTCTGCTGATATGCGGCGATGTCTTCGACTCCGGAACGCCCGGGGAGGGGACGCGTAAGCTGTACAACCATTTCCTGAGTCGAGCCGACACGACGGGGTGTCGGCATATCATTGTCACGGGCGGGAACCACGACTCCGTGGCGCAGTTGGAGAGCGTGAGTAGTTTCTTGGATCGCTGCCACTGCTCCCTAGTCTCTCACCTCTCGCCGGATGACGAAGCCATTCGAGCGTGCTGCATCCCCATACAGGGTGAGAGCGGCGAGCTCGCAGGGCTGGTGTGTGCCGTGCCTTTCCTGCGTGTCGCAGATGTCTCCATTGCGACGGACCTAAAAGACAGCGACGGATACAGCCTATCGTACCGACTAGGTGTCAAAGCAATATATGATAAGGTGGCGGAGGTTGCAAAAGAATGGAGAATGGAGCACCCCGGGCTGCCGGTAGTAGCCATGGGGCATTTGCCGGTGGCAGGGGTGGAAAAAACGCGCTCCACGCGGAGCATTGCCGTGGGTACGGTCGAAGTCGTCGAGCCGTCTCTCTTCTCGGATGTCTTTGATTACGTGGCACTCGGGCATATTCACAAAGCTTCCGACCCGCAGGGGGGACACATTCTGTACTCGGGTAGCCCACTCCCCATGGGCGCGGATGAAGGCGGCTACAACCACTCAGTTCTTGTAGTGGATACGGAGCCGGAGTTGCAGGTGCGTGCCGTGCCCGTGCCCCAGAGCGTCCGGTACGAAAAATACGGCTGCGCGTCTCGGGAAGAACTCGACGCCGCACTCGCGCGTCTGCGGGCAGAAGGTGTGGGTGACACACGCACATTGTGGCTTGAGCTGGAATATGCGGGGGGTGATATGACGCAAGATGAACTGCGCACGTACATACGCGAGGCATTGCCCGCGAACTCTGTCATCTTCCCCGTGCGTACATCAGCCGCCCCCTTTCTGCGAACTGACTCTGCTGCAGAGAGTACCAACCTGTCCTCGTACACTCCGGAAATCATCTTCGAACGTTGCTTGTCCGAATACCGCGAATCTCACCCCGATTTCAGCGATGCACAGGCGCAGCAGATGGGGGAACTCTTCCGCCGTGCTCTCGAAGCCGCTCGCCCGCTCCAATGATGTAACCCTCCAAGCAACAATGAAAATTGTAGAATTAGAATTCGAGAATATCAACTCGCTTGCCGGTAAATACAAGATCAATTTCGAAGACCCGACACTCTGCAGCGGCGGCATCTTCTCCATTTCCGGTCCCACCGGCGTCGGTAAGTCGTCCATTCTGGATGCCATCAGCTACGCACTCTACGGAAAAACACCCAGACAAAACAGCATATCAAAGTCTAACAATGAAGTCATGACGCGTGGGACAAATCGGTGCTATGCGCGTGTCGAGTTTAGAGCTTCCGATGGTAAGTCCTACGCTGTGAGCACCGAGCAAAAGCGCACCAAGCGGCGGGATGCCCAGTCTCTCTTCGGTCAACCATCCCGCCTCCTCGAGGAATTATCCCCGGGCGGTGCCTCCCGGTCTCTCGCGAACAAGCAAACAGAGGTTGAAGCAAAAGTGGAAGAACTTAGCGGCTTGTCGTACGAAAACGCCATGCGCTGCATGATCCTTCCCCAAGGTCAGTTTGCAGATTTTCTGAAAACAGATGTGAAAGGACGCGCCGACGTGCTTTCCACGATCACCGGCACGGAAATTTACTTGACCATCGGTGAAAAGGTAAAGGAAACCATCAAGAGTCGGCAGCAGCAACTCGCCGGAATTCAGCAAGAGGAGGTGTTAAGTGAGAAGGAGCTGGCAGCCAAGCAGAAAGAGCTCAACGAATGGAAAAAAGCGGAAAAAACTACATCACAAAAGGCAAAGAGTTACCAAATAGCACTGGATTGGGCTCAAAGAGTCGCCAAAGCGGAGCACGACCTACAGGAAGCCGAACAGAAAGCCACGCGTGCCATCGATGCCCAAAAGTCCTTTGAGGAAGGGGAAGACGCCCGTCAATTGAAACTAGCCCTCGCCGCCAAGGAGGTGAAACATTCCCTCGATAGCGCAAAAACCGTACGCAAGGAATTGAACGCGTCGCAGAAAAGGGTAACCGATTTGCAGCGGCAGCTGGAGGTGCTGACTCCGAAGCAAAGCCAAGCCGAGGCGGAGTTGAAAAAAGCCAGTGACGCTAAGGACACGGGTCTTCCCAAGCTGGACGCACAGAAAAAGGTGGTGCGCGAAGTACTTCAACCCATCGAACAAAAACTCACCGGACTCCGTGCCCAAGTCGCGAGTGCCACTAGGTTTGCCGAAAGTAAGGAGCGCGAATCGAAAGCTCGTATGCGCGAGCGTGACCTCGTACAGGCTGAGATCTTTCAGCACCTGCCCGATGGGTATTCAGCCATCCCCTCCGAGAAGGAGTTGGCAAAGGCAGCATCGGAACTATCGCGGCAAATTGCTTCATGTACCGAAAAATCTCCCGATAAGCTCCTAGCAAACTTGCGCCAAGTGCAAAGCTGCGCCGAAGTCAAGAAAGAAACCGAGAAAGTAGTTGCCGAAAATAAGGCAAAGCTGGAGAAAGCTCGGGAGGAATGGAGCACCGCGCAAACAAACGCTAAAAAATGCGAGGAACAAAAAGCCGCCGCCGAGGAATGCCTGCAAAAACTTAAGGAAATCAAGGGATTGGAACCCCAGCTAGCCGATCTGTATGAGCGTTTTAAGAGCGGAGAGTTTAAGTGCTGCCCCTGCTGCGGCTCGAAAAAACCGGGCGAACGCCCTAACTTTGCCAAAGATGCCGACATCCGGGAAGCGGAAAAGATGCAGGCGGCTGCGAGGAAAGAACACAATGCCGCTCAAAAGGCATTGACGGCAGCGGAACGCGGCAAATCCTCCCTCGAGGGTGAGCAGAAAGCGAACCAAACCCGGTTGAAGAGCGAGGAAGCCGCCTTACTCACCGCTCTCAGCAGGGCGGGGCTCGATGCTCTTCCCGCTGACCTAGAGTCTCGTATAGCAGACGCGCAGAAAGCTGTCGAACTACTCAACGAGCTCAATGCCCGAAAATTTCAGCTTTCTGAGTTACGTCTCCGTGTGCAAAAACTAGACGAGAAAAAGAAACAGGTCGCTGAGGCAAAGAAATCACTGGCACAAGCCCGAGAGGATGAAAAAAAGGTCAAGGACTTGTTCGCTACCGCTTCGCAACAGCGGCGTGAAGTTTGGGATAAGGATGAATCTGTGGCAGATGCCCTCAGTCGAATCAATACCGCCGAGGATAAGCTCAAAAAAGCCCTCACCGATGCTCAGCACGTTCTCGATTCTGTCAGCGCGGAGAGGAAAGCCTGTGCCTCCCGTCTGGGTGACGCAAAGGAGAGTTTGGAAAAAATCCGTACGCAAGGAAAAGATGCTGAGAAAGACCTCACCGAGGCACTGAATAAGTACTCGTTCGCCGATGAAGCCGCCGCCGAAAAAGCTATCGTTCTCATCCCGCGCATCGAGGAGTGGTCCAAGAGGCAAGCCCAACTGCGTGAAAATGTCACTACCACGAACGGTATCCGCGAGCATTGCCGCCAAAACGCCCAAGACCTGCGAAAGGAGCGCGTGAACGCAGTATCGCCGGAGCTTCTGGACGCGACGGCAGAGGTGTTGCAGTCCAATGTGGAGACCGAAAAACAAGCCCTAGACCGTGTAAGGGAAGGAGTGACTAACCTCCGCATCGAGCTGGAGAAGGACGCCGACCGCCGCGCGAAGAACGCGGAAAAGCAGCAACGAGTCGAGACTCTCACCAAGGAAGTCGCCGCGTGGACTTTGCTATGCGATATCATCAAAATCAGCGGCAGTCAAGATGGCTTCCAACGCTACGCGCAGCAGCTCACTTTCGAGGTACTCATCGCCTCTGCCAACTATCGTCTCGCCGAAATGCACTCTCGTTACCTTCTGTGTTCTAAGCGGGATGGCAAGTTCGGGCTGGATGTCATCGACCGTTGGGTGGACGAGATGGAAAAACGCGACGCTTCCAACCTCTCCGGCGGCGAAACCTTTATCGTCTCGCTCGCTCTAGCTCTCGGTCTTTCTCAGCTCTCCGGAGTGCGTACCGCCATTGACACCTTGTTCTTGGATGAAGGTTTCGGCACACTCGATGCCGATACTCTGGAGCAGGTGCTCAGCAGCCTCGAAAATTTGCGCGGCGAAGGCAAGTTAATCGGCGTCATCTCACACGTCGCCGCCTTGCACGAGCGTATGCCCCAAGGTGCTTGCATCCAACTGGAATGCATCCCCGGCTCCGATCGCTCGAAAATTTTGCCCATTTCCGCCGTATCAAGGCTCGATTAATTTGAAGCATTCCATATTTTGCGAGGCGAGAAAAGCTCCCTCCTCGTGCGCTTCTCCCTCTGCTCCTGCCGCGCACCGCGCTCCCCGGCTTCGCATACGACTATGTACCTTCCTGCGTGTGGATGCTGAGGGTGTGTACCCCCGCCTTGCATCGGATATGGATGTTTCCACCTTTACTTATCGGCATAGACAAAAGATTTTACGAGGCAATGCGCAGCAATTATGTTCTCCGTAGTGGACAATATGGATGCTGTGATACAGACCGCCTATATGTCGAGATTGCTGCCAATCTCATGGAGAAGGTAGTGATAGTTTTTCTACTGAAACTAAATGTTTTCCATGTCTGAGATATGTATCCCAAAAGCTTTTTTGCAGCTGCGTATTAACTAGTGCCGATTGCGTACCGCGACAATACATGCCATATTTGCCTACCCTTTCTTGATATGAACCATGCAGATGCCATGGTACATATTTTGTCCGTATAATAGCCTCCGTCCCAAAGTTTTATCCGTTCATTACACTGATCCTCGCACTATTGCAAAGTCTCTCGTCTCGAGAGTGTTCATCTCTTTTTGAATGCGATATGCTACTACGAAAGACCTCGTTTGTTTTCAGTCAAATGCTTAAATATGAATATATTAACATTATTCACATGTTCATTCTCTCCACACGATGCGTATTATTTTTGTAATATACTTATATAAAACACTTTAGAAATTTAAACTTGACTATCGCATTCAAAAAGAGATAATTCCGAGAGTGGGTTTATACTGCGCATGGAAGAATGCTATGAAGATCGAATTGGGACAGCAGCTCATAGACGTTATACGTAGGAAGGAGAAAAGAAATCGGATGCGGACGGATGCGGTACACTTGCTTATAGCGGCATTAAAAGCGTATGGCATTAAGACAATAGTATCCTGTCCCGGTACGCAGAATTCGAAATTCACATATCTTACTCAGATGGACTCCTTTTTTGAATGTATATCTGTAGTAGATGAGAGGAGTGCTGCGTACATAGCATCCGGATTTGCGGTGGAGAGCGGGGCACCGGCTGTAGTAACATGCACGGGTGCAACGGCGAGTCGGAATTTCCTTTCTGCCATGACAGAGTGCTACTACAGGGATATACCGGTCATAGCGATTACATTTTACAACACCGACGGCACAAACTACTCTCTGATTCCGCAGCATCTGGACAGGAGCGTATCGCCGTACGATGCAAAACGCCTGACTGTTAATCTTCCCGGCGTTTATCATGATGCCGCAGAGAGTCCGAAATGCACTACCTTGATTAATGCCGCACTTTCAAGCGCAGTGTACGGTCATCATCCGGTACACATCAATTGTCCGTCGTGCATACAGGGTACTATCAGTTATCAACCTGAGGAAGTCACGAAAGTACCAATAGAGTTTCCCGCAGTAAAATACTGTTTCGACAACTTTGCACGCTATGGTGAGGAATTGGCAGGGAAGAAAACCGCCATTTTCATCGGTTCCCACAAAAAGTTCGCTTCTACTGAGGAAGAAGCCATCTCTGCATTTGCACAGGAGTGGAACTGCCCCGTTTTATGCGACCATACATCGCATTACAAAGGAAGGAATAAGGTACTGATTTCTCGTGCTTCGTGTATGCTTCCCAAATCGCTTCTCCCGGATGTCATTATCGATATTGGAGGAATTTGTGGGGAGTACAGTGCCGTGCGATTGTTCCGTAATGCAACAGTCTGGCGTGTCACCACGAGCGAATTGTATTCAGCACGCTACAATATTCCAGTAGTTCGTTTCTTTAACACCTCGGAGAAAGCTTTCTTTGAGGCAGTAAAGAATCAAAATGAGGGGACATGCCCGTATTTTTCTGACGTTCAGCATGTCATCAATTGCTTTACTATCCCGAAGCTTCCGCTGTCCAACTTACTTGTGTGTTCAGAGTTAGCAAAAGAAATTCCGCAGGGTACTACTCTCGATCTGGCTATACTAAATTCCTTGCGGAGTATGAACTGGATGCAGTTAGATGCGTCCATCGACGTCAATTGCAACGTCGGAGGCTTTGGTATTGATGGTGCGCTTTCCTCTCTTGTTGGTCGTTCTCTCTGCAACAAAAACCGATTACATTTTGCCATCGTCGGAGACCTTGCTTTTTTTTATGACATGAATGTGCTTGGCATCCGTCATATTGCCAATAATTTACGTATCCTTTTAATACAGAATAACCGAGGTGAAGAATTTCGCTTGAACCCTATGCTTGAGGAGAATTTAGGGGACAAGATGGACTGTTATATTGCGGCAGCAGGGCATTACCCCCAAGGATGCGCTAAGGCGTGGGCTGAGGCGTGCGGGTTCAAATATATGTCTGCTAGAAATAAAGAACAGCTTACGGAGCAAATGACCGCCTTCTGTCATGAGGTTTCCGATCGCCCTGTACTCTTTGAAGTTTTCACAAAAAATGAAGATGAACAACAGGCACTTTCCCTGATACAGGGCAAAAATAAGGCGCGGCTATGAAGAAAATTGAGATGAAAAAGATACGCACATGGTTTGTGACTGGTGCGTCAAGTGGGTTGGGCTTCGAACTTTGTCGCAAGCTTTTGGAGAGAGGCTACCGTGTCATTGCCGCGGCGCGTCATATTCCTCAATTTGACCATGAAAACGCTCTGTGTGTTGCGGTAGACGTACGAGACACAGAAAGCATCTCAACTGCTATGCGGCAGGGCATTGCGCGTTTTGGTTCTATTGAGGTCCTGTGTAATAATGCGGGCATCTCGTCATACAATTTATTCGAGGAGGAAAGCCCTGAAACAATGCGCAATGTCATGGAAACAAACTTTTGGGGAGCAGTCAATACTATGCGTTTCTTTGTGCCTTATTTCAGGGAACAAGGTGTAGGAACGATTGTCAACATTTCGTCCGAGTGCGGACTTTCTTTGCGTGCACACGGTGCCGCCTATTGCTCCTCGAAATATGCGCTGGAAGGACTTTCCTCTGTCGTGTGGCAAGAATGCGGTAATTTTTGTCGTGTCATCACGGTCGAGCTGGCTTATTTTGAGGGCACAAACATAGGGAAAGATGCGGCTACTCTATGTCATAATATTCCCGAGTACAGAGACATACCATGGTTCCCTTACCGGGTTCGTTGTCAACGGCACAACGATTTATCTGTCGCGTGTCCTTTTATCGTTGATGAAGTTGAAAAATTGACTCCCCAACGTCGTTTAATGCTCGGCACAGGGATTGTAGAAAAGATAGAACAAGAGTGCGGATATATTCTCCGTGATCTCAAAGCAAGCAGACACCGTGCCAATCAATGCGGTTCTCGAACTCCTACTTTGAAACACTATGGAAGGGAATGTAAGTCGAAATGCAGCAAAAAAAATGTTGCCATACTGAATTTTCACTGGGAAAATGTAAACTATGGTGCAGTGTTGACAGCGTATGCTCTCAATCGATGCTTGCGCAATCTGGGGTACAATGCGCAGAATGTTGACTATCACCCCCTCTTTAGGCACACACATAAAAACGAAAACGTTAAGTTTGACCGCTTCCGAAAGAATCACCTACCCATGACACCAACGTATATGTCCGGGAGTGACTTGTCCGCCTTGAACAATGACTTTGACTCCTTCATCGTAGGTTCTGATCAAGTTTGGCGGCACGAATTTGTCCGTAATGACAAGGATGCTTATTTCTTATCCTTTGCTGCCCCAGAGAAGAAACGCATTTCTTACGCTGCCAGTTTCGGAACTGAGGATTTTGTGGTACCTCGTGATGATAAATGTGAATATCAAACATTGCTGGCATCCTTTGATCACGTCAGTACGCGAGAACGCAGCGGTGTTGATATATGTAAAGGTATGGGGGTAGACGCCGCACTTGTGCTCGACCCAGTATTCCTGCTTTCCCGCGAGCATTGGGATTCCCTGTCAAGAGAGGAGGCATGTACTACCTTACCGGGTGAGACATCTTTCTACTCAGTCTGGAAGCACCTAGAACCGGATATACGCTCTTTTATCGATGCCAACAGTGACATATTGCGCCCGAAAGCAGTAACGGACATTAGTCGGCATTTCAGCATTCCCAACTGGTTGGCAAAGGTGCGAGATTGCCAATTTCTCATCACGGACTCTTTTCATGGCACCTGCTTTGCCTTGATCTTTCATAAGCAGTTCGTTTGCATTAATCCGCACAAATCGACTTCCACTCGCATGTTGTCTCTTCTCAACACCCTAGGTGTGGAGAATCGTTTCTATTCGTCCCTTAAAGATGTACCTCTCGCCGATTTACTCTCCCATCCTATCGATTACCAACGCGTCGATGATATCTTAACGGCACAGGTTGCAGCTTCCATGCGGTTTCTCTGCCACGCTATGGAGGATAATGATAGACATGTCGACAAAAAACGGAAAACCCAAGAAATCTACAATGGTCTCCTGTACAATCGCGCACGTAGACACAGGTGGAGTGCCTATTGGCAATTCTGCCGCTGCTCCTTCCTAGCCAGCATCACCCTAGGAAAAAGACGTGAAAAATACAAGCAGAAGAAGAAACTTTACCATGCTCTGTCTCGTAAAATGAAAGCGGATATGCGGAGGGTACACCAACTCCTCAGGTCTGTCCCAAATAAATTAAACGCTTAGAGTAGGGCGATAGCTTCGTCGCGGGGAAACACGAAAGTGATCAGGTATGAAATACGAAGTGAAGGGGCAACAGAGTTGTGCGGGGAAGATGGGAGAAGGCAAAGCGGAAAACACGCGTGGGAGACACATCAATGTACCCGTGATGCTGATGTCTACTTGGTACGCAGAGCGTGTGAAATCTGCATAAGAATTCCAGATGCTTCTTTTCCTTCATTTGTCCCTATGTTTGTACTGCGCCGGAAATATGTACAGTACGCAGTATGGGACCAGTCAAGGTCCCTTATTCCGCCTGCGGCTTTTTTCGTGGGGAAGAGCGACGCCTGCCGCCACCTTTGCGTTCGCCCGGTGCCTTGCGCTTCCTCTTTCCGGGTGAGGGTTCGGGCGTATTTACTTGTTCACTCTTCCTGCGTTTGCGGCGAACGGTCTTCTTTGCCACGCCCTGCCCAGCATTGAGCGGTACCGCACTCGTTTCACCTCCTTTACGCGCTGAAATATCGCTTGGTTCCTGCTTCTCGACCCGCGCAGCAGACGCACGAGAAGCATGCGGGGAAGTCTCCGCCGTCTTCTTGCGCCTTTTGAAGAGAAACCATCCGGTGAGCAGAGAAAATCCGCCTACGAGAAAGAGGACGCAGGAGCCCGTCCACAGGAATTTGGGACGGTCAATGTGCCGTTGGTGCGGGTTTTGGGGGTGGATGAGGAGGGTGACTTGTTGCCCATCGACGAAACTGCGATTATCCAAATCCGGCCAAGTGGTATCAACTATGGGTCTGTCGTAGAGCGTGTAGCGCAGGTGAGGACGAAACGCCGTATCTCCGTCCCATGGCATGTTGCCGTGGCGTAATTGCTCGAAAATTCCATCAAAGGGGCACTTCGTTTCGTCCACCACCGTGGCGGGAACACGCTGTGCCTCCATCACAAACCAAGCCGTGCAACCGAGCTGCCATAGAGCATTCCCCGCGCAGTACAAACCGATTAAGAGCATGGCAACAGCTGTGAATGCGCGGTACATAGCGGGGTCTAATTGACGGCGACGCGGCGTTCATATGCTTCCACCCGACCGCGTTCCACACACTGCTGTGCCCACCGGAGGACGGGACGTACATCCGGCAGGTATTGCGGATCAACAGGTGGGGTTGCTCGATGCTGGGGGGAACACGTGATAGATTGGGGCAACTTCCTCAGCAGATTCTGCGCACTCTCTTCATCCATCCGCAGCAGGACATCGGCGTGCGGGAGTGCTTTCAACAAGCCGCTTTGCCCAATACTTCGGACTCCTGCACCGAACTGTGTACCCATGGACGCAACATCCCGCGCTGCCTCTGCCCCGCACCCGATGAGCAGGAGCTCGGCTTCCTGTGCCCATTCGCCACACGAAAGCGTACGGAAAAAATCGCGTCGCAGGGAATTTTCTTCGGCACACAGCCCCACACATACGGCGCGGTAACACGGGGCTTTGGGCTCTTGCGGGTTCATCCGGTAGACACCATCGTTGCCCCAACGCCCCGTAGGCCATTGTACCACGACCAAGTCGGGATGCGTCCAACTATCCTGATTCACCGGATATGCAAACACGCTGCAGCCCGTGGCATCATACAGACGCACAGCCAACGCTATCGCACGGTGTAGGGGGGTGTCTGCCCCGGCATTTCCCTCGCAGAAGAGCTCCTGCAAACCGGGACGTGGCTCATCGGTGTCGCGCAGATAATATCCGTGCCCACCCGGTACGCGTGCCAGACAGGTACCTTCTTCGAGAGCTAAGAGGGAGAAATGGGTGCGGAGGGTACCATCCGAATAATCTTCACCCAGTGTACTGCGCACGCGGTTGATCAACTCGGTTCCCTTAATCGCTTCCTCCTCCCGCCGTGGCAGCAGAGCCGGTAAGATTTCCTTGAGTTTATCGTGCAGATTCATCGGAGTAAGGTGAGATTACGCACGGCATGATCGGCAAACCGTGGATTGGGGTCTACAGAAGTGGTGAGGGGGGTATATTCGCGGGCGCAGGCGTGCAAAAAACCTGCGTATGCTATCATGGCGGCGTTGTCCGTGGTCAATGCGACCGGGGGTAGGAGAAGCTCTACGCCCTCCCCGGCGCACATGTCGGTCAGTGCCCGGCGGAGTGCCGCGTTGCACGACACTCCGCCGGATACCGCCAACGTGTGTTGCCCGGTATGTCGCAAGGCTCGCTTCGCCTTGCGGACGAGGACGTCGGTGATAGCGGCACGCACCCCGGCACAGAGGTCGCGGAGGCATTGCTCATCCAGCTCATGGGGATTGCCGCTGGGGGTAAGCTTGGGCAACAGGTAGAGCACAGCGGTTTTTAATCCCGAAAAGGAGAAATTAAAGCCGGGCTCATGCAGCATGGGACGTGGCAGGTAAAAGCGCGTCGGGTCTCCGTGTTCCGCCAAGCGGTCAATTTCCGGACCACCGGGATACGGCAGGTCCAGCATCTTGGCTACTTTGTCATAGGTCTCCCCCGCTGCGTCATCCTGCGAGCATCCGAGCAGCTCATACTGCCCCAATCCGTATACATTCAAGAGCAAACTGTGCCCGCCGGAAACGATCAGCCCCACGTGCGGTGGCACGGACGCGTTGCCGGTCTCCCCCTCCCGCTGCATAAAGGGGGAGAGGAGATGCCCTTCTAGGTGATTCACCGAAACGAACGGCTTACGCGCCGCAAGTGCCATCGCCTTAGCAGTCGTATGCCCCACCAGCAAAGCCGCCACCAACCCGGGACCGCCCGTGGCGGCAAAGACATCCACTTGACCGATGGCGCAGTCAGCTTCCTCCAGTGCCTGCTTCAGCAGATGCGGCAGACACGCGCTGTGGTTGCGGGACGCCAGCTCGGGTACCACCCCCCCATATTGCCGGTGCATGGGGATTTGCGATGAAATGACTGAGCTGAGCAACCGCGCCGCGCCGCCGGAGGGAGTCCCCTCCAGCAGGGCGACCGCTGTTTCATCGCAGCTCGACTCAACTCCCAAAACGCGCATCCCTAGACACAGAACGCTTTTTCCCGTGCCGGAGATCGGGTTGCCCCTTTCCGAGCACAGCCTCCTCCGTCAACACTACCTCTGTTATACTCTTATCGCTCGGTGCTTTGTACATGATGTCGAGCATGAGGTTTTCAAAGATACTGCGCAGGGCGCGTGCCCCCGTGCCGCGTTCGATGGCTATCTTCGCCATGGCTCGTAGGGCGGCATCTTCGATGGTAAGTTTTACACCGCTCATCGCCAGCAACTTACTGTACTGCTTCGCGAGGGCATTCTTCGGTTTGGTGAGTAGCTCCACCAATTGCTCCTCAGTCAAAGTCGTCAACGGCGCAAAAATCGGCAACCGCCCGACCAATTCGGGAATCATGCCAAATAGGAAGAAGTCTTCCGGCAGGGCTTTCGCCAGTACCTCTTCCTCCGTATATTCCTTGGTATTGCGCCCCTCTTCTACCGATGCAAATCCCATCGTGGATGCCCCGAGCCGTTTGCGGATAATTCCTTCGAGCCCCACAAATGCTCCGCCGCAAATGAAGAGTATGTTCTCCGTATTCACGCGGATGTAGTTCTCATTCGGATGCTTGCGCCCCCCCTTCGGCGGGATGTTGCATTCTGTCCCCTCCACGATCTTCAGCAGGGCCTGCTGCACTCCCTCGCCGCTTACATCACGCGTAATACTGACGTTCTGCGTCTTCCGCCCGATCTTGTCAATTTCATCCACGTAGATAATTCCACGCTCCGCCTTGGATACATCCATATTTGCCGCTTGCAGCAGCCGCAGAACGATATTCTCGACATCCTCTCCCACATAACCGGCCTCGGTTAGGGTCGTCGCGTCCACTATGCAAAACGGTACATCCAGTATCTTTGCTAAAGTCTTGGCAAGCAATGTCTTACCTGAACCCGTGCTGCCCGCCATCAGGATGTTGCTTTTTTCTATTTCCGTACCGTCATCATTCGCCTTCTGCCGCAGACGTAGGTAGTGGTTGTACACCGCCACGCAAAGCGTCTTTTTGG
>CAYRJI010000032.1:0-20900 GCA_964424645.1 uncultured Akkermansia sp.
ACACATCGTGCAACACGAAGCGGAAGTTCGCATTTCCCTGTAATTCCGCCACATTCACCATGCGCCCGGTGTAGTTATTGTCGAGGCAAATCACCCGCTTTCCTTCACGCAGCAGTCGCGCGCAAAGATTCGAACCGAGGAAGCCGGTACCGCCTGTAACGAGAGAAGTCATGCTGTCACCGGAAGTGAGAACCCGCCGTATATTCGGCGGGAGAAAAAGAGAATAACGCCGGATGCAAAAAAGAGCCATTTTGTCGTGCCGTACATGGGCAAAACCATAGAGAATTGGGGCACTGAGCGCATGTCGGCGAGTAGTGTATCTCTTTTTGAATACGATGTGCAGATTAGTGAATCTAGGAATTATTTACCGTAAGCACGCAACAGTGAGTGCAGAGCTCCGGGGACTGAATCTGCGGGACGAATAACAAAACAGAGGCAAAGCTGCGTAATAGTGAAAAAATAGGGGGAAAAGTGAACTTTAGGCTGGACATCTCATTCAAAAAGAGATGAGCAAGGGAGGGACATCCGCATATCCTTGTGTGTAGGACAATAAGATGCCGTGATGGGGGGGAAAAGAGAAGGTTTGTTAGGGAGAGTCGGATTGCAAGGAGGGCGCGAAGTACAAAGCAAGCTAAGCCGGGGAGAAACCACCATCTGTCCCGAGAAAATAAGACGCTCAGTAGTGGGCGATGACTTTGCGGCAGGAAGACGCGGAGGTGATTAAGTACGAGGATAATTTGAAGTACGAGGTACGAAGTACGAAGTAGCAAAGCAGAGGAGAGAGGTGCGTGGTAGGCGGCGGTAATGTACAGGGAAGTACGGGAGTGATGGGAGACGTGGTGAAGCAGTGCGGGTGTGTGTGGCAAACGAGATCGAAGTACGAAGTGAAGGAGTCAGGCGCAACGGAGTTTCGCAGGCATGATGGGAGGAGGCAAAGCAAAAACGACGTGTGGGAACTAAATCCATGCACCCGTGAGGTTGAAGCCCCCTTAGTGCGCAAAGCATCCGTAACCCGCATGGGGATCAGCATCGCGGCATTTTTTGAGAATTTTATTGAGGCAAATTTGAATTTATGCTCGGGGTCAAGATAAAATTAAAAATCTTGCTCACGTCTGCTTAAGGTGGTAAGATGCCAGCGGCATGGTTTCCCCTCCGCATTCAGTAGCCGTAATCGACTATGGTTCGCAATATACGCAGCTGATCGTAAGACGTGTGCGCGAGCTGGGGTACTTGGCAAGGCTCTATACAGCCGAGGAGTTGTCGGAAGTCACCGACCCGGGGGCGGTCATCCTTTCCGGCGGACCGCGCAGCACGTCTGACCCGGACGCACCGGACATCGATTTCGAGCGGCTCCGCGCGTTTCATGTGCCCGTGCTCGGGGTCTGCTATGGAATGCAACTGCTCAATATCAAGGCGGGGGGTACCGTGCGCCCGAGTAACAAGCGCGAGTACGGACCTGCTGCCCTTGTCCCGGAGCCCGACTGCAAGCTGTTCGCGGGGGTCTCCCCGCGTTCGCAGGTCTGGATGAGTCACTCGGACACCGTAGACCACTTAGCTCCCCACTGCAAAGTCATCGCCCGCAACGACGAAGGCGTACCCGTCGCACTTCAATGGGATGAAACGATGTTCGGCATCCAGTTCCATCCGGAGGTCACCCACACGCACGAAGGGCGCACCATCCTGCGCAACTTCCTCAACCTTGCACCCCGGCTTGCTCCCTTCGACATCGGCGACTTCAAGCGGAACCTCATTGCCGACATTCGTGCAAAAGTGGGTGACAAGCAGGTGGTGTGCGGGGTTTCCGGCGGGGTGGACAGCACGGTGCTGGCGGTGTTGCTGCACGAGTCCGAAGTCCGCGCCCGTTACATCTTTGTCGACAATGGTTTATTACGAAAAAATGAGGCACGGGAGGTGGAAAACAACTTCCGGCGCATGGGAATAAAGATCGAAACGGTGGATGCCTCTGCCCGCTTCTTAGACGCGTTGAAGGGTGAAGCCGCCCCGGAAAAAAAGCGACACATCATCGGCTCGCTCTTCATCGATGTATTCTGGGATGCGGTGGGAGATGCCGAGATGCTTGCCCAAGGCACCCTCTACCCGGATGTCATCGAAAGCGCGTCCAACTCTAAAAGCCGGGCTTCCGTCATAAAAACGCACCACAACCGCGTGGGTCGAGTCCTCGCGCTACAGGCTCAGGGCAAGGTCATTGAGCCACTCGCTTTCCTCTTTAAGGATGAAGTGCGTGCGCTGGGTGCTTCCATGAACATTCCGCAGGATATGCTTCGGCGACATCCCTTCCCCGGACCCGGTCTTGCCGTCCGTTGTCCCGGTGAGGTGTCCCGTGAAAAACTTGATATCATCCGCGAGTGCGATGCCATATTCATATCCGCCTTACGCAAATGGGAGTGGTATGACCGCTGCTGGCAAGCATACGCCGGGCTCATCCCCGTCAAAACGGTTGGTGTCAAGGGCGATGAACGCTCCTACGAGTTCGCCACAAACCTGCGCGCTATCGTGTCGGAGGACGCCATGACCGCCGACTGGGTGCAATTACCCTACGACCTGTTGCGAGAGGTCTCCAACCGTATTCTCAACGAGGTCAAGGGCATCAACCGCGTCCTCTACGATGTAAGCACCAAACCACCCGCCTCCATAGAATGGGAATAATGAAGTGTTCTCCCACCATGCACCGCTGTGTCCTGCTCGCTCTCTTCCTCACTCCCCTGCTCTGCCAATGCGACAGTCTGAGCAGTGATTGCCGAGCCTTGGCAAGCCGCGAAGCCGAAATCGCGCAGGAAACATCCGGACCCTACTTCGTCGGTCGCCGCTACTACGTGCCCTACACCCGCTTCTGGGGCTACCTGCGCAAACCCGGAGAAAGCTGGCGCAACGCAAAACTTGTCATCATGGATGAATCACTGGTGCACAATCCGGACCGCGGGTATGAACCACCGGTGAAGGGAGCGACCTTCGGCAGCGACCAAAACGTCGAATACTTCCTCCAAGGTTCCTACACGGGTGAAAAGGCCTATGACCCGAGTACGGACCAGACACTTCCCGTCTTCCGTCCTTCTCGCTTCCAAGTTCGCAACCGCCGACCCGGCTTCTTGTTTGTTCCCTCCGAGGAATACGACACGAAATACGTAACCATCCGCCCGCTCATTATGCCCACCCCGGAAACATGTCGCCGTGCGATGGAAGAATAGAAAGTACGAAATGGCAAAGCCGAAGAGGGGCGACGGGGTAAGCGTTTGTCCTCACTGGGGCAAATTTGTGGGTGTCTGCGGCAGCCCGGAGGAGTAGTTAATCCGCAGCGGCACCTGCTCCACCGGGATTCCGGCGGCAGTGATTGTGTCCAGTATTTCGATTAACCCGCCGATTGACGCACCTTCTGCTGCCGCCACTTGGATTCGCGTCTGGGGAGTTGTCTTCATAAGCTCATCCAAAGCCCTCTCTAGGGCGTCGCGTTCAATTTTTTTGCCTCCGAGGGCAAGCTCTCCGTCCGCCCCTACCTCCAGCAACGTGAGAGAGTCATCCCCGCGTTCACCGGACAGATGCTTGGTTTGAGGAAGAGCCAGCTTCAACACATTCACTTGATGCTTAAACTCCGTGTGTACGATAAAAAAGATGAGGAGAATCGTGAGGATATCCAGCATGGGAACGATGGGAACTCCCTGCGGCACATGACTCTTTCGGTAGATATTCATGGTGTTTATTTCTTGCCGAGCATCGCGAGGAGGTCCGTAAAGAAGTGATTCAGGAGCGATGCCCGATGCTCGATGTTCCGTTCAAAGCAGGTAATGGCGATGATACCCGGCACCGCAATCGCCAAACCGAATATCGTGGTATACAGGGCAGTGGATATCCCCATGGCTACCCCCGGACCCGCGTCTGCCGTGCCAAAGACGCCGAATATCTTCACCAGCCCCCAAGCTGTCCCGAGGATGCCGAGCATCGGCGCGATGTTGGTAATGACACTCATCGTTGCCATCCCGGCACGCTGCTTATCCACCAGCATCCGCAGTCGGGCTTCGACCTGTGCCGTCAGCGTCGGTTCTCCGCTATACCGAATGACGTAGAGAACCTCCGCCGCCACTGGTGAGGAACTCTTGAGACAGAGGTCCGTGAGCAGCGTCTTCACCCCCGCTCCCGTCTCGTGGGCTCGCTCCATCGCCCGATTCAGCCGACGCAGCAAACGCCCCGTCCCAGTGTACAGGATGTGGTAAAGTATGGCGGCGACGAGAATGACTGAACACACCAGCAAGGGGTAACCGAATGGTTGGCAGGCGTCGAAGAATTGTGTTATTGTCTGTGGCATAATGATTTATAGGTTAATCGAAGTTGAAAGTAAAAATAAGTTCGAGCACATCGCCCGTGACTTCGCGGCGCACGGCATCGGGCATCGGCGGCAGGGTGGCTCGCCGTATCGCCCCAAAGGTAAAGGATTGTTGGATGACGCTTGCCCCGCGTCTCCGCACCAAGTCCATATTTTCGAGCAGACCCCGCTCATTGATACGCAGAGCCACCACCACACTCCCCGGGATGATGTCGCCGCGCTGGTCATCGCACGCCAAATACCAGTAATACGCAATGCGCCGGTAGATTTCCTCCTCGTAGCGACCCAAGGGGGTGGAAGCGACGTTGAGAGCAGGTCGGCTGCCAATCACAAAGCGTCCCGTACTGCGCGTGCGCCTCTCGTACGTGCGAAATGCCCTTCCCTGCTGCATGTGCTCCGCCAACGCCGGATCATACACCGGCATGCGCAACCGGTCTCCCGGCAACTGCTGCGGGCGTGGCTGCACGGCGGGCTGTATCTCGATGGGTACCTGCCCTCCCTGCGCCCCTCCGGGAGCATTGAGCTCCTCTACGCTGAGTCGTACATCTCCTTCATCCCCTCGTTGCGTCTCTTGCACTGCCTTGACACCTGCCTGCCCGGGCGGCTTAATCTCCTGCTCGCTGCTCTCGCCCGGCGGAGGCGGAGGCGCGGCAGCCTCTTGGGGCGGACGCGCACTGTCCTGCGTCTGCGCCACATCCCCGGTTTGGCGCGCTTGGTTGAAGGTGACCAGCTCCTCCTTGTCCTCCTCGCCATTTTGCGTGGGCACGGGGGCATCGCTGCGTCGATCTGGCGCAATATCGGAGGCGGAAGCTACGTTATTGCGCGCACCGATAAAGTCCGCCTCCTTGGGTATCTTCTCCTCCAAATCCGGGTCTGTCTTGACCGTCCCCTTTTTCAGCTCCTCCGCCGGTTTCTCTTCTTCCTTCCGCCGCACAATCTGCACCACCCGCGCCGGTCGCCTCTCCCTCTGCCATCCCACCGCACTCCCCCGCATGCCACCCCCCCACTCCACCCGGCTGAGCCACCAAGCGGCAACCACGTGCAGCAACAGCGACAGCAGCACGCACAATGCCACTCGCCCCACCCTGCGCCCTGTACCCTGCCCCTGCATACCACCCGTTCATACCACATTTCCGCCCTCTCCGCAAGCCATATCTGCCCCGAGAAAATTAAATGCAGACGGAAACGACAAACGCGCAACGCAGGAAGCACGCGCGGAGACCGAATCTACGCAATCGTGAATCCGACACCTCCCGCACTATGCACAGTCATGAAGAGACGCCTACGTGACACCACCACTCACCACGCACACCACTTCCTCCACTTCTCTCCCCGCCGCCCTTCCTCAGCTTTGCCACTTCGTACCTTTCTTAGCCCTTATTTGTCCTTTGCGGCATCGAGCTCTATGACAGGTTTCAGGTCTTTTTTCGAGACCGTCGTATATATCTTACCTGTCTGATGGTCTATATAAAATGTGTACCTGAGATTTTTGCCCTCACCCATCAAATGAATGCCGTTCTTTTTGAATGCTTCCCTCATTTTTCTAGCAGGTGCGGAAAATAGTGTCTCCTTCCCGTCAATGACGAAATGAAACCAGAATCTTTCACCATCATCCGCAGCTTTTTTCACTGTCGAAACAAATATGTTCTTCCAGCATCGCTCTTTATTCTGCTTAGCCGTACGTTCCGCTGTCGTCTCGTATGTATGTGTCTTCTTTATGCTCATAGAGGTAATCTTGGTGTATGGTTATCAATCATCTCCTTGCTCCGCGTCACCACCTCCGCACCACATGGATACTTCAGAGTTCCGCAGCTCGCCCCACGTTCTACCACGGTATATCCCCGTATGTCAAGCAAATTCAGCCGCACAACTACAGCCGTCCACAGCAGTCCCAAGAAAAATACGAGCTTGGTGGTGGGCGATGACTTTGCGGTAGGAAGACGCGAGGGAATGGAAGTAC
Source organism: uncultured Akkermansia sp. (assembly GCA_964424645.1). GTDB lineage: Bacteria > Verrucomicrobiota > Verrucomicrobiia > Verrucomicrobiales > Akkermansiaceae > Akkermansia. The sequence goes on from CAYRJI010000032.1 coordinate 6,297, forward strand.
GAGGTGAAGGAGTTAGGCACAGCGGAGTTGCGCGAGGGATTTGGGAGAAGGCAAAGCAGGAAACACGCGTGGAGGCAAAACAAAGTACCCGTGAGGGAAGCGTCCACCGCGCACGCTCGCCACAAGAACGAGGTATTATTCAAGTTCGGCTACTGTAGCTGCTGAGCAAATGAGGCGGATTACAGCAGGGAGAAAGCGATATTCAGACCGGCGGTAACAATACTGACCATGCTCATGAGTTTGATCAGGATGTTGAGGGAGGGACCGGAAGTATCCTTGAAGGGATCGCCCACTGTATCACCTACGACAGAAGCATCATGGATCGGTGTGTGTTTGCCGCAGAAGGGCGCATTGCCCGTCTCAATAAATTTCTTGGCATTATCCCACGCACCGCCGGAATTAGCCATGAAGACGGCTAGCACGAAGCCACCGGCGAGACCACCGGCGAGTAATCCGAACACACCGGCAACGCCCATCACCAAACCGGTCAGGACGGGGACAACCACGGCGATAAGGGACGGCACTATCATCTCGCGCTGAGCACCTTGGGTAGAAATCCCCACGCAGCGGGCATAATCCGCTTTCTTACGTCCTTCGAGCACATCCTTGTCGGCGAGTTGGCGGCGAACTTCCTCCACCATACTCTTGGCAGCGCGTCCCACCGCATTCATGGTGAGCCCGCAGAAGAGGAAAGAAAGCATAGCCCCGATAAAGACACCCAAGAGCACCTTGGGATTCATGAGAGTGACCTCGAACTTGCTCATGAATGTGGCGATGTCCCACTTGGCAACCTCTGCACCCACAAAGGAGGTGTTGCCGAAGAAACTCAAGGAGACTTCAGCGAGCCGCCCCGCAGCAATTTTGAGCTCTTCGATGTAGGAGGCAAGGAGGGCGAGGGCAGTGAGGGCAGCGGAACCTATGGCAAAACCCTTGCCGGTGGCAGCAGTCGTGTTGCCCAAGGCATCCAAGGCATCCGTACGAGAGCGGACAGACTCGCCCAAGCCGCTCATTTCGGCGTTTCCCCCAGCGTTGTCGGAGATGGGTCCGTAAGCATCTGTAGCGAGCGTGAGACCGAGGGTGGAGAGCATACCCACAGCGGCAATGCCGATACCGTAGAGACCCATGCTGAGGTTACCGGACGCGAACTCTAGGCTACCGGCGGCACTGAGGTACGCGCCGATGGTACCCAGCACGATGAAGATAACCGGCCAACACGTGGAAATCATGCCCACCCCGATGCCGGAAATAATGACTGTGGCAGGACCGGTGGTAGCGTTTTCCGCGATAAACTTAACCGGTTTGAACTCGAAGGACGTGTAATACTCCGTAACCTTACCGATGAGAATACCCACCACCAGACCGATGACAATGGAGCCCCAGAGTCCCAACCAATTGTCGATTCCCAGCAGGTAAAGCACTCCGGCGGCGGCGGCGGCGATCAGAATGCCGGAGAAGTTGATGCCACGGTTAAGTGCCGCCATCAACTGACTCTGGGAAGCCCCCTGCTTTGTGCGCACGATGAAAATCCCCAGTACGGAAAGGATAGCCCCAACCGCCCCGATAATCATCGGAGCCATCACCATCTGCAAACCCTTGTCGTACCCCCAACCGGCGGCAGACGCAGCCGCAGCTCCCAATGCCGCAGATGCGAGGATGGACCCGGCGTAAGATTCATAGAGGTCGGCACCCATTCCTGCCACATCGCCCACGTTATCGCCCACGTTATCGGCGATGGTCGCAGGGTTGCGGGGGTCATCCTCGTTGAAATGGAACTCTGTCTTGCCCACCAAATCCGCACCCACGTCGGCGGCCTTCGTGTAAATACCGCCGCCCACGCGGGCAAAGAGGGCCTGCAGAGAAGCCCCCATGCCGAAGGTCAACATGATTGTGGTAATCTCCACTAACTTACTCACCCCCTCCCCCTGCACCAAACCGGTGTTGTCCAAAATGAGGTACCAACCGGAAATATCGAGGAGACCGAAGCCGACCACGGTGAGACCGAGCACCGCCCCGGAGCGAAATGCCAATTTGAGCCCGCGATTCAGTCCATCGTGTTCATCGCGGCAAGCCTCCGCCACACGTCCGGAAGCGTAGGTAGCGGTTTTCATGCCGATGAAACCGGCTAAGCCCGAGAAAAAGCCACCGGTGAGGAACGCAACCGGCACGATATGATTCTGCAACCCAAAATACGCCATCACTCCAAACACGACGGCAATGATTACAAAAAAGAGAGCTACCACCTTGTACTGCTGCTTCAGATATGCCATGGCACCCTCGCGTACATAACCGGCAATCTCTCTCATCCGAGCTGTTCCTTCATCCGCTTTCTTCATGTTGCAGAAAAAGATCGCCGCAAAAAAAAGAGCTATCAGCGAAGCGGTCGGCACTAACCAGAATAACGTTTGGGGGTCCATGTCGTGTGTTTGTGGTTACTTGCTCTTCTCTCAAAAAGCATCTCATTTTACACCCCCTCCCACATTTTTGCAACACTAATCGCGCCAAAAACGCCAATGCATTTTTCGCTTGCCCCGAGGATCCTCCGGATATGTGTGTGGCTACACCTGTCCCAAGAAAAATATGAGCTTCGCGGTGGGCGGTAACTTTGGGGCAGGAAGACGCGAGGGTGATCAAGTACGAAGTGAAGGAGTCAGGCGCAACGGAGTTGCGCAGGGGAGTTGGAGGGAGGCAAAGCCGAAACGACACGAGGGGAATCAAATCAATGCACCCGCAATGTTGACGCGCACTTAGCACGCAGAGGGTGCGAAAATCGCATCGTCACTGACACTACGGCGTTTTTTAGAAATTTCCTTGGGGCAGCTGTGGTTTGTGCAATGGTTGTGCTTGACAATCGGCATAGGAATTGGGTACAATGCGCCCGCCGCCGGAGTCTCCGGAGGTGAGGCCGGAAAACCCCGCTAGGACCGAGAGGTAGCAACGGTATTCGTCCCTCACTTGTCGGAAGGGCTTCGGCGGTTTCTTATGCAGACACTGATTTTGGCTGTTTCGAGACCTGCTCTTGCCTACGTGAAAGCGGGGGTTTCTTTTTATGAAAAACGCATGCGCCCACTTGGGCAGATGGAGCTCAGGTACCTCAAGGCTGTTTCGGAGCCGGAGCTTTCTTCTGCTCTGCTGCGCGCCAGCGAGGGGTGTTTGCGCATCGCCATGGACGAGCGCGGTAAGAATCTCAGCACCCGCGAATTAGAACAATTTTGGCGTGACCGACAACTGCACGCCGTCGCCAAGCGCGTGGCATTTATCATAGGACCTGCGGATGGACTCACCCCGCAGCTGCGCGATGCCTGTGACCACGTTTTTTCCCTCGGTCGCCACACCATGCAGCATGAACTCGCCCTCCTCGTACTCATGGAACAACTCTACCGACTCCATACCCTGCTGGCAAACAGCCCCTACCACAGAGGCGAATGAGAAATGCGAGGTGATCAAGTTAGGCGGACTGATTGAGGTCCCGCATGAGAGCATCGCGACCTGCGGGGAGGGAAGAGAAATGCTGCAGTAAGGCGGTAAAGGGTTCTACTTCTGTGGAGTAGAGACCATGCAGCTCAGCGAGACGTTTCTCGAAGTGCAGGAGGATTTCCGGGCGGGGCAAGGCAGAGGCAACGTAATCTAAGGCACCTGCCATGAGGGAATGCCACCGAGGGTCCTGGGCACCGGGTTCGACAGTGCTCAGGAGGAGGCGTGCCATGTACCCCGCGAGACGGAGGCGTTTCAACGAGCTGCGCAGACCCAAGCGGGCATCGAGGAGATTCGCCGATGTCAGGGTGCATAGGTCACTCTTGGAGGACGTGCGGAAGAGCAGTTCGCACTCGTGAAAGAGGTCCACCACGCCGCTCATTTCGCTGCCCGGCTTCAGGATGCTGTGAGCGGCGGTTCGCACGATGCCGTGGTGGGATGTACACCAGCTGACAATGGCACCGTGCTCTCCGTGCGGAAACAGCTTCAAGACGCACCCTGTATCACTTTCAATCATGAGTGCTGTCCCTCGCCGAGCACCGTGAGGATACGTTTGCAAATTGCCTGCGGGGTGAGCCCGTGTAGTTCGCGTAATTGCGGGAGTTTTCCGTGCTCCACAAAAGTATCCGACCAGCCGATGCAGAGCAGCTCGGCGTGTGCCCGCTCACGGTGCAGCAACTCCCCGACTGCCGAGCCGAAGCCACCCGTCACCACGTGGTCTTCCAGAGTCACCAGCAGCAGTCCGCGCACCGCGAGACCCAGTAAACATTCCTCGTCCAAGGGTTTGATAAAGCGAGCATTGATGTGGGCGGCTTGCACTCCGTAGTCTGCCAAAAGCTCCAGAGTCTGCTCTGCCAAGCGGTTCATGTTGCCCAAGGCGATGAGGGCGACTTTGGCATCCGTCGGGGAACAAATCACCTCCGCTTTCCCGATGGGCAAAGGCTGCGGCTCCTCCGGCACCGGCACCCCCTCCCCTTCCCCACGCGGGTAACGGATGGCACTCGGTCGGTCGCAGATGCCGTTCATCGTCATAAGCATACGCGCCAATTCCGCTTCATTGCGCGGTTGCATCATCACGAGACGAGGGATGGCACGCAACATCGCGATGTCGAACAGCCCGTGGTGCGTGGGTCCGTCGTCCGGGGAAAGTCCGGCACGATCCATGCAGAGACGCACGGGAAGGTTCTGCAGGGCGGCATCGTGCTCTATCATGTCCACACATCGCTGCATGAAAGTGGAGTAGATAGCCACATAAGGCTTGAATCCATGCGTCGCCAATCCGCAGGCAAAGAGTACCGTATGTTCTTCTGCTATACCGGTGTCAAAAAACCGCTCAGGATACCGGTCGTGAAAGATGTCCAGACGCGTCCCGCCGGGCATAGCCGCCGTGAGGGCGAGTATCTTGTCATCCGCCCCCGCCATCTGCGTCAAACATTTACCGAAAACCTCCGAGTAAGTGGGAAGTGCGTTGGCTTTCGTTTCCCCGCTTTCCATATCGTACGTGCCGACACCGTGGAATTTGGCGGGGTTTTGCATGGCGGGCTCATATCCCATGCCTTTGCGGGTGATGACGTGGAGAACAGCCGGTTCGTTGTGCCGGGCGATGAGACGCAGCACGCGTTCCATGCGGCGGATATTGTGTCCGTCAATCGGACCGTAGTAGGTGAGACCGAGTTCGCGAAAAAAGCTGAGGGGGGAAATAAGGCTGCGTGCAGCTATCATGAGTCGATTGGCTTGCTCTCTCATTTTCGTGCCCGCTAGGTTCTTCAAAAAGTAGTTGACCTGCTCCTTCAACCAAGAATATGCCTGCGTCTCTTGCAGGGATGAGAAGTAGCGTGAAAGGGCACCCACGTTTTTTTCTATGCTCCATTCATTGTCGTTGAGTATCACAATGAAGCGACGGGTGGCGGAGGCGATGCTGTTGAGAGCTTCCAGCGTAGTGCCGCAGGTGAAAGCCCCGTCACCGGCTACGGCTACCACATGAAAATCTTCGCCGCACAGGTCGCGCGCGACGGCGATACCGAGACCGGCGGAAAGTGCAGTACCGGCGTGCCCCGCCCCGTACGCATCGTGCGGAGACTCACTGCGTCTCATGAAGCCGGAGAGCCCCCCGAATTGCCGGATGCTGTCCAGTCGCTCTGCTCTCCCCGTGAGTATTTTATGAACGTAGCTTTGGTGCGATACATCGAAGAGTATCTTGTCCTTCGGTGTCTCAAAGACACGATGCAGCGCGATACTGAGTTCCACCACGCCTAGGTTTGGGGCGAGGTGCCCCCCCGTGGAGGAAAGGGTGCGAATGAGCAACTCTCGTATTTCGGCGGCAAGTTGCGGCAACCTCTTCTCCGGCAGCTTCTTGACATCCGCCGGGGAATGAATACCTGCCAGCAAAGGCACTCGAGCTACTTCATCGGAGGGAGAACTCATCACTCGCTTCTTCTGCCGGTGGCTGCGTTGTCTCTTGTTCGTTCGGGATCTGCGGATTCTCCAAGACTTTGATGCGCAACTCCGCCTGCGCTAAAAGTTCCTTGCTGCTACGTATCAATGAGAGACCTTCCTCAACGAGGGGGATCATTTGTTCGAGTTCAGTCTGCGGATTATCAAGTTGCGCGATGATGGCTTCCAATCGCGCCATAGCCTGCTCAAATTGCACGGGCTGCTTTTCGTTTTCGGGTGACGTCATGGGATTATTGTGTTGTTACATGGTGGTCTGTAAGTTTCCGTTGAAGAGTACGACGATTGATACCCAGCAGCTTGGCAGCGGCACTGCGGTTGCCGTGGGTCGCTTCCAAGGCACGTTGTATGGTGTTTCGCTCAATAACTGCCAAATTGTAGGTATCCTGTGAAGGGGGCGCAGGGTTTGCTACGGCACTGCGCGGGGTCGCAACCGGCGTCGGGGTGCCGCCGCCCCCGCTCGTCAGATAATCCGGTAGGTCGGCAGGGGTAATGCTGTTCGTATCGCACATGACGACGGCGTGTTCGATGGCGGTACGCAGTTGACGCACATTGCCCGGCCAGTCGTATCGCAACAAAAGTTGCAGAGCCGCTCGGCTCAATGTCAACGCCGGTTTGTTGTTTTCCTCGCCCACACGTTTCAGAAATGCATTCGCCATCAACACGATGTCCCCCGACCGCTCGCGCAACGGCGGCAATTGCACGACCACCACGTTGAGCCGCTGGAAGAGGTCCTGCCGGAAGCTGCCCTCCTGCACCATCTGCTGCAGGTGCCGGTTGGTGGCTGTCACGATACGTACATTGACCGGGATGGGATCATTGCTGCCCACGCGCTCGATGGTGCGTTCCGCCAGCACGCGCAAAAGCTTCACCTGCGTCGGTATGTCCATCTCCCCGATTTCGTCTAGGAAGAGAGTCCCGCCGTCGGCTTCTTCGAATCTTCCGATACGCCGCTGGAGTGCGCCCGTGAATGCCCCTTTTTCGTGCCCGAAGAGCTCACTTTCCATGAGTTGCGGGGAAAGGGCAGCGCAGTTCACCGCCACAAACTTGCCTTGGCTGCGAGGGGAAAGGGCATGCAGCGCGCGCGCCACCAGCTCCTTCCCCGTCCCCGTCTCCCCCTCGATGAGCACGGTGACATTCGTCGGCGCGACATGGCGGATGCGCTCAAAGATGGCGTGCATCTGTGGACTGTCCCCCAGCATGTCGTGCAAGCCGGTGGTGGGTTGCAATTGCTGCGTCAACTCACGATTACGTGTTTCCAAGCTGCGGGTTTGGGAAGCTCGCCGCAGCAAGAGTTCCACCTCGTCCAAATTCAGGGGCTTGGTCAGGAAGTAGTACGCCCCGTGTTTTTTCGCCTCCGCCGCAGTGTCTTGGCTGCCGTAAGCGGTCATCATGATGCAGGTCGGAGCGGGGTTCAGCTGTTGCGCGAAGTCGATAAGGTCCATCCCGCTTTCACCGACGAGCCGCAGGTCCGTGAGCAAGATGTCCACCGGCTCGCTCTTCATGATCTCGCGTGCCACCTTCCCGTTTGCCGCCGCATATACCTCGTACCCCTCCTCGAGTGCCTGTGTAAGCACACTGCGCGTGGCGCGTTCATCATCCACGATCAGCAATACCGGTTTCATGACTCAGCGGGGTACAGGGGCGGATAGTTACAGGAGTAGGAGACCGGTCGTCTCCGGCATGTCAAACATGATGTTCAGGGCGTGCACCCCCTGCCCACCGGCTCCCTTCACCACATTATCTTCCGCGCACATCAATATCACCCTTCCGGTTCGCTCGTCGATCGCCCACCCGATGTCCGCGAAGTTGGTATGCGTCACGTTCTTCGTATCTGCGGGTACCCCGGCTCCGAGTAAGCGGACAAAGGGCTCTCCCGCGTATGCCTGCGTGTAGCATGCCCCGAGTTCCCGCAAACCCACTCCCGCCTTGAGCGGTGCCGAGATGGTGGTCAGTATCCCGGTGTTCACCGGCATGAGATGGGGGATGAAAGTAATACGGAGCGGCTTCCCGGCGACAGCACTCAGCTCTTGCTCAATTTCGGAAAGGTGGCGGTGGCGCGGTACTCCGTAGGCACGCATGCTTTCGTTGCACTCACAAAAATGATACACCACATCCGCCTTTCGCCCTGCCCCGGACACTCCGCTGCAGCTGTTGGCAACGATTCCTTTCGCCTCCGTGAGCCCCGCCCGCACGAGCGGAATGAGCGGCAGGAGGATACTCGTGGGATAGCACCCCGGCGACCCCACAATGCGCGCCTTGCGGATTTCCTCCCGATGCCACTCCGGCATCCCGTACACCGTCTCTTTCAACAAAGCGGCTGCCGTGTGGTCTTTGCCGTAGTATTCTTTGTACACGTCCGGGTCGTGTAGTCGGAAGTCTGCCGATAAATCCACCACGCGTATCCCGGCATCGACCAATGCGCGTCCGTATTCCATGGATACCCCGTGCGGTAATGCCAAAAAAGCAGCCTCCGCCCCACTCTGCACGATGCCCTCGACCTCCGCCCCACTGAACTTCAGCTCCGCCCCCGGTATCTCGCGAAATCTCGTAAATACCTCCTGAAGCTCCTTCCCCGCATATTGCCGCGATGTCGCACTCACAATCTCTACCCCCGGGTGCAACAGCAATATCCGCAACAATTCCTGTCCGGTGTACCCACTCGCCCCCACTACCGCTGTCTGTATCCTCTTCATGTCAGCCACAAGTCTACCACCTTTGTCCCCCCTTGACAATACCGCAACACACCATCTCCCGGGAAAATCCACACCCGTCCCAAGTAAATTAAAGGCTTAGTGGTGGGCGGTAACTTTGAGGCAAGGAAACGGGAAGGAGTGGAAGTACGAGGTACGAAGTACGAAGTGAAGAAGTTAGGCGCAACGGAGTTGCGCAGGAGAAGGAGGAAGAAGCAAAGCCGGAACAACGCGTGGGAATCAAATCCATGCACCTGTGATGCTGAAGCCCCCTTGGTACGCAGAGCGTCTGTAACCCGCACAGGAATTAGCATGACAGCACTTCCCGGAAATTTTCTTGGGACAGGTGTGGGACGCCGCCGTGGATGCCGCGTACGGGTGCAAATTCGCGGGTGATGGCACAAGGGTAACGCACTTTTTACGCTGTTCGGGAGCTTGGCCCATCCTGAGTCGACAGGTCCTGAACTTCATACCCATACACCGGGGCGTTAGATGTCAGCCGGATCCCGTATAGGTACGTGCACGAATGCGATCAAGTCCATCAAGTAGGTATTCCTTTATCCGTGCGTATGCCGTGCTTGTTTGGTACGAGACGGACGATCGGAGGATCGGCTTGGTGTCATTCAAAAAGTCCTCATCCTCTATTTTACGGTCGATATTAAGCAAAAATTCTCTTTCTGTCGGTATTCTGCCGGTTGTACGTTTCATATACTCACAAAAGCAAACCAACACCTGCTCCGGCTGTACGTCCATGTTCCGTAGGGTGTAATCTACATCAAACAAATCGCGTCCTTTTTTCCTCTGATAAAGAGCTCGTAATTTTGTTCCCAACAATTCAACCAACTGGTACGTACGAACGTGACTCTCACCGGTATACCACGAATTTTTGACGCTGAATGGCAGGAAAATATGGGGCAACACACAAAAATGCTCGCGGCAATTAATCTCAATTTTGAGGCGCAATGGTATTACGGGGGGAATCTCCGTTTCAAAGCGATATTTTAGACGTTGCCCCAACGCGGTGCGCGCTGTACTCGGATCTCCGAGAAAGGACAATTTTTCGCGCAAGTAATCCATGATTCCGCGCATAGGTCCGGGCGTAACTTGCACGAGGTCGATGTCCTCCGAATAACGTGCCTGATACGGCAAATGCAGCTTATGCAAGGCTGTTCCCCCACGAAAAGCGAGATTCTCAGCGAGAAATGGGTCTGTGTACAGGGAGACTATGGCACGACCGATGATTAAATCTTGCTCGACATGAGCGGAGTTTCCCCACGGGTGCTCCGGTCTCCACTCACGGATATGTTCCTCAGGTATCATCTAGATCATTTTGCAGGGTGGCATTGATATAAAGTTTCCATTTATCGTCATACGGACACGCGCGATTTATCTTGCCGGGTTGAAGACTTGCCTTGCGGAATTTCGAACCCGCAGCATGTACTGTACGTTGCAGCATATCGGCAGCCGTTGTTTTATGCAACTGTCTGTCCATCAAATAACCGAGCCTCTGGAAACAGACCATGGGAACATAGGTTGCGATACTCTGTGGCATGGCATCAAATCGACACGCTTCGAGGAGTTCTGTCAACACAGTAAGTACGTTAGAGAGTCCTCCGACGGCATGCTCGTATTGCAGCAAGGTGAGAGCTGTAAACTCCGGTGTCGCTACATTCATTGCGCTATACTGCGTCTTTATTCTTCGTGTCAACTCCGGTGGTATCCCTCGGTTCAGTACTCGTTTCCCCACAAAATCGATACGCACATTCCCTCTCCGAGCACTACGCGGCGGTGGGTCATTCGTCATCACCATAAAACCCATAGGACGTTGATGTGCAGCTCCGTATATCTCCGCCGCATTCAGCAGTGCCACGCAATATGGTTTTCCTAGGTAGCCCATCAACTTGTCTATATACTCACATGGCGGCAGCATACCCACTCCGCGATATTCCAGCGGTAGTATCAGGTAAAATCCCTGCCACGCAATGGCTGTCTCCCCGCGCTTCACCGTCCGGTAAAGTGCGCTGAGTAAAGCATTCCGCGCCATTGTCGGATACTCCCTCCTCAACTCTTCCAAGGTAAACGATATCCGCCCATGGTACGCCTGCCTGTTAATCCATGCCCTGATCCCTTCTTCTGTCATTCTGCTCGCATAATTATGCACAAATCAAATCATTTTGCAAGCAGAATTTCAGTTCCCGGAAACCAAACCCACCATATCTGTCCCGAATAATTTGAACGCACAGAGTAGAGCGATAACTTTACCGCAGGGCAACACGGAGGTGATCAAGTACGAGGTACGAAGTATTGAAGTTAGGCGCAACGGAGTTGCGCGGGTGGTGGAGGCAAAGCCGAAACGACGTGCGGGGGTCAAATCGATGCAGTCGTGAAGTGGATACCCCTTGGTACGCAGAGCGTGTGTATCCCGCATGGGGATTAGCTTTGCGGCGTTTTTCGAGAATTTTGTTGGGACAGGTGGGGTATGGCGGTGAAATTCAGGAATTTTCCTGCGTCGAGATCATCGCGCCACTTTGAACATTCATGCTTCACGGGACAAATTTACACGTTTTGCCGTGCGGGAGAGGTCGAGGAGCCAGTCGCTCTGGGGGAGAGCGGCAGCTTGTGCGGCAGTGAAGGGGATGCGAGGACGCCAGTTGGTACCACCTTGGGTACCGGGGAGATTGAGGCGCACGGGGATGTCAAAGAGCTCCGTCCACAGGAGGGCGGCGTAATTCGCGCGACTCATGAGCAGGGCTCGGTAGAGGGCGGTTTTGATGCTCGGGCTCCAAGGCACGAGGCTCTCCTCTGCGGACAGCCCGGCGTAGTCACCTAAGCGGCAGAGAGTAGCAGCGCAATCTCGCGCGATGCGCAGGGTATCCCGCAGGGCATCGTCCAAGGGGCAGGAAGGGTCGTGGGCAACCCGGCGACCGTGCTCCACGCGGGAGTACCACTCCTGCCAATCGACGCAGAGGGGCGGAAAATCGTGGGTGGCAAAGGTGGTGAAGGAGCAGGGATTGTAGGTGTCGCCCCGGATGATGTGTCCGAACGCGTCACATTCCCAGTGTGGAATCTTGAACCCGGCTATACGCAGCCGCGATAAGTCCGGACGCACGTAGTCGGGCACGCACCCGAGGTCTTCACCTATGACGATGGGTCCGGGAGTGGCTTGCATGATGGTACCGAGGAGGGTATCACCCTGCATGAGGTTGGCTCTGCGCTGCTCGGGGGAATCATCCGGACGGGGACGGAATCCCGGGCGGCGTCCCCCGCATCGCGCGGCAGCTTCATCCGGGGAGAGATTGAGGAACTCCGCGTTTCGGTCGGGCATCCACGGGAACGCATAAATGCGGTAGAAGCCGAGGATGTGGTCGATGCGGTACATCCCGAAGATTTCGGTCAGTTTGCGGACACGCTGCACCCACCAAGCCATGCCGTCGCGTTGCATCACATCCCAGCGGTAAAGGGGTATACCCCAGTTTTGACCCCATTTAGCCGTGAAGGGATCATCCGCGAAATTTCCTTCAGCCGGTGCCCCACCACTCCACTCCATATCAAAGAGGTGACGCCGGAAAAACACGTCGGCACTCGCCACGGAAATGCCGATGGGCACATCCCCCATGAGCATCACCCCACGTGAGTCCGCGTGCCGCCGTACCATAGCCCACTCTCGCGCACAGAGCCATTGCAACCACTGCCGGTATCGTTTCTGGCGAGAAGCTTGCTCATCCTGAGCCACGAATCTGCGCGCCTCGTTGACGTCGCGGATGGGCCAAGTCCACCAAGCCGTGGTGTTGAAGGCGATACTGAGCACGCGGAAGTCCGCGTAATCTTCCAACCAAGAGCATTCTCTCTCAACCCACGCGGCAAACTCCGTCCGCAGGGTCTCGTATTGCTCTTCTTTGCAAAAGTTTTTCCACGCCGCCCGCAGCACCGCCCGCTTGTAGGCACGCACGCGTGGGTAGTCCACCAAATCCGCTCCCGCCGGGTATTGGAGGGGAGGCAACCCTGCCGCCTGCTCCGGTAACGGCGAAGGAACACCGGGCACTCGCTCCAGACTCAGGTACAACGGCTCCAGCGCGATCGAGCTCACGGATGAGTAGGGGGACGGTGCGTCATCATCGCCTGTCTCATTGACGGGTAGCAGCTGAAAGAACCCGACACCATGTTCCGCCGCCCAGTCTATCCATTCCTCTAGGGCTATCAAATCCCCAATCCCGGCATCTCCTTCCCTCCGCAGTGAAAACAGCGGCAGAAGCACTCCTGTCATGCGTCGTCTTTGCATCACGCCGCTCATTATACTGTATGTTCCCCCCCCACCGCAAGCAAACACGCCCGAAAAATTGACGGCGTAGTGTCGCCGTATCCTGCTCAGGGGGTCAAGTACTGCGCCAAGGTACTCCGTAGATCATCAATCGATCGGGCGGTGTGGGGACAGTGAGCGGTTAGGTCTTTTCCCTGCGAGTATCCCCAGTTGACGAGGATGAGTTTTGAATGGGCAGCTTGGGCTGTCGCGGCATCGATGAGAGAATCGCCGATGAGGACGAGCTCCTGCGCAGCCATACTCCACTGCTTCGCAATGTACAAGAGGGCATCCGGAGCGGGTTTGCGCGGGAAAGTGCCGTCGTGCCCGATAACGATCTCAAACGTCTGCTCACCGAACACGGAGCGTACCATCTCGCAGGTGACCGCGTGCTGTTTGTTCGAGAGCACCGCCAGATGCACCCCCGAGTCGCTGAGGTCATCGATGAGCTCTCGCACCCCCGGGTATGGGTCCGGGGCGACCTTGCTCCAGCAGCTTTTGTACTCCCGGCAAAAATGCGCGACGAGTTCGTCCACCTCACCCGCCGGTGCACTCGTCTCGTCCTCGTAATCTAGGGCACGTAGGCACAGGTTCCGTACCCCGGAGCCGATGAGACGCGCGACGTGCGGTTGCGTGAGCGACTCCCGCCCCATGCAGGCTAGGGCGCGATTGAGCGCGACCGCAATGCCGGGCATGGTGTGTACCAGCGTCCCATCCAAATCAAATACAATCCCTCTCTCCATCTTCATTTCCCTTTCCGTTCGCGCGGCAAGAAGGCGGTCACGCAGGGGCTCAGTGGATAAAACCGCGCTCCGATTCCCGGAGAAATCGGAGCAATTTTGTGACGTAGGGGTTTTGCCCGTACTTCTCATCGGCGAGTATCGTCTGCATCCCGTCTTCGATGTGGCACCCCTTGACCAAGAAGAGTTTCTTGTACGCGAACCTGAGGGCACGGATGTCCTCATCCGCCACCCCCCTGCGTTGCAGACCGATGATGTTGACGGCACGCACGGCGGCAGGGAACCCTTCGGCGATGACGTAGGGGGGGACATCCTGCGCTACCCGCGCGCAGCCGCCGATCATGGCGTGCTCTCCCACCCGCACGAATTGGTGCAGTGCCGCGAAGCCACCGATGATCGCCCAATCCCCGATGTGGCAGTGCCCGGCCACTCCCGCGTATCCGGAAAATATGCAGTGGTCACCGACGACGCATTCGTGTCCGCAATGGCTGTTGATGAGGAAGTGGTTGTGCGAGCCAATGACAGTTTTGTTTTCCGGAGAGGTCGAGCGGTTGATGTTGCTATTCTCCCGAAAGACGTTGTGATCCCCGACCTGTAAGTAAGTGGGTTCGCCGTTGTATTTCAAATCCTGCGACTTGAGACCCAGCACAGAAAAGGGGAAAAACTCGTTGTACTCCCCGAAAGACGACGGTCCACCCAGCACCACATGGCTATGCAACACACACCCCTTCCCGAGCTTCACATGCTCCCCAACCACACAATAGGGACCAATGACCACTTCCTCCCCCAACTCTGCCGTCGGATCAATGATCGCTGTCGGATGTATCTGAGGCATGCGCCCATTCTACTCCCCTGCCCCGCCGGTGACAAGAAAAATCAACGCTCCCCACCTCATCGGCACATCTGTCCCAAATAAATTAAGCACTCAGAGCAGAGCGATAACTTCATCGCG
>CAYRJI010000033.1:0-20824 GCA_964424645.1 uncultured Akkermansia sp.
GACAACCAACTCTTATTTTGTTCTGCTCAATGGTGAGTTTTTAGAGGTGCCAGAATTAGAAATTCCGCGCAACTCCGTTGCGCAAGGCGAGGGCGCAAGGCGGGGAGTGGCGGGTTGTGTGGGAGTCGCGGTTTGTGCAGCCGTTTTTTGGTCTTTTTTTAGTCTTTTTTTAGTCTTTTTTTAGTCTTTTTTTAGTCTTTTTTTAGTTCAGACCAAAAAAATTATCACGTAGTATCAACGTTTTACGACGATTATTTTGGCGCGGGTGCCGATTTTTTTAGGTTTTTTGGCACGCTTGACCAAAAAAACTCAATTTGTCCCCCACGTGTTGTTACTGCTTTGCTGACACTTTCCTCTGCGCAACTCTGTTGTGCCTAACTCCTTCACTTCGTACTTCGTACTTCGTACTTCGTACCTCGTACTTGATCACCCACGTGCCTTCCTGCCTCAAAGTCACCGCCTACCTCGAAGCTCGTATTTTTCTTGGAACAGATGTGATAATTGGATGCAGCTTGACATTTGATGGAGAGGTGGTACAATGCCGCACGGTATGGACATCGATGGAGAGCAACTGAGGAAAACCATAGAGGTACTCCGGTCCCTTGCACAGGAAACAGAGTGGGTCGAGTTCAAGGAAAATCGCTTGGATTCGGCGAGAGTCGGCAGGTATGTCTCTGCTCTCTCCAACGGGGCATGTTTGAGTGGGCGGGAATATGGGTGGTTGGTGCTGGGTATATCGGATGGCGATCATACGGTGAAGGGCACAAAGTTGCGATTTTCGACCATGCGCGTAGGGAATGAGGACTTGGAATTTCATCTTCGGAAGCGACTCCACCCATGTCCCGAATTTGGTTTTCAGACGCTCATGTACGAGGGGAAGCACATCGAGGTGTTACGCGTAGCCGCTGCGTTGGGGCAGCCGGTTATGTACGATAAGACGCCTTACGGACGTATAAACAGTAACACGACGGAGCTGACCAATTACCCGGACAAACTCCGGGCTATATACAATTCACGCGATGATTGGTTCATACACATCTGTGAGGGAGCTACCATCGAGCATCTAGACCCGGAAGCCATAGCTGTAGCCCGCAAAATATACAAGGCAAAGGCTCGGAATTTGCCGGATGACTTCGACATGTGGGATGAAGCGACATTCCTCCAGAAAATGAGGTTGATGCGTGAGGATGGGATAACTAGGGCGGCAGTATTGTTGCTGGGGAAGGATACATCGTCCTACTTGCTTTCTCCGATAGTGGCTGAAATTACATGGAAACTGGAGTATGCCGATGAACGCGCGTATGAGCATTTCGGTTTGCCATTCATCCTCTCTCCCACCAAAATTCTGCATAAGTTACGCAATTACACGGTCAAACTTTTTGCCGACAACAGCCTTATTCCCCGCGAGGTGTCGAAATACGATGTCGAAGTGGTTTCTGAGGCACTCCACAATTGCATTGCTCACCAAGACTACACGCAAGGGGCGCGCATCATTGTATCGGAGTACGAGGACCGGCTGGTTTTTCGCAATGTCGGAAACTTTTTTTCTAGGAGGCCTCAGGATTATTTCACCGGTTCCGTGACTCCGGACCGGTACAGGAATAAATTTTTGGCCGAGTCCATGGGACTGCTGGGCATGGTCGACAGCATGGGCTACGGTATCCATAAAATGTACGATAAACAGAAGTCACGGTTTCTCCCTCTGCCGGATTATGAGCTCAGGCATGATCCCGAAGCTGTCGAATTAACCATTTACGGCAAACCGATTAACGAGAACTACTGCAAGGTACTCATCGAACATGCCGACCTCAGTCTGGATGAAGTCATTGCCCTCGATTACATCCAAAAAGGCAAAAGTCTCCCGGAGTCTGTGATCTCACTCCTCCGAAAAAAGCACCTCGTTGAAGGGCGCAAACCGCACCTGTACCTCGCTAGGAGTATTGCACTCCTTACCGGAGAAAAGGCGAAGTACATCGACTCGATCGGCGTGGACCGCGATCTCATCAAAGAACACATTATCAAATCTATACGGCGCGTCGCCTCCATGTCGCGGGCGGACATCAACGCCATCGTCGGCAAACTCTTGCCCGCCAATTTGTCAGAGCGACAAAAATATGATACCGTTTCACGCCTCATCAAGGAAATGTCCTTGAGGGACAGGAGTATTCGCAACATCGGGAAATCAACTAAGGGGGCAAAATGGGCGGTATCCGAGAAATGATCGCCACGAATGGGAAGTACGAGGTACGAAGTACGAAGTGGCAGAGCCGGGGAGAAGGTATGCGTGGAGCAGCAGCTTGGTGCGGGTCGGGCGTGAGTGTTGTGGGTGTGTGGGAGTCGCGGCTTGCGCAGCCGTTTTTTGGTCTTTTTTTAGTCTTTTTTTAGTTCAGACCAAAAAAATTATCACGCAGTATCAACGTTTTACGACGATTATTTTGGCGCGGGTGCCGATTTTTTTAGGTTTTTTAGTTTTTTTTGGCACGCTTGACCAAAAAACTTGATTGATCCTCCACGTGTCGTCTCTGCTTTGCTTTCGCCTCCTCTGCGCAACTTGGTTGCGCCGAATTTGAATACTTCGTACTTCGTACCTCGTACTTGGTCCGCCCCGTGTTTTCCCGCGACAAAGTCAACGTTTTGCTCTACGCGTTTTCATTTCTCGGGACGAAGATACTGCAGGGCGGTTCGGAAGGCGCGCAGGGTGCTGAGGGGATTGGCGGTGTCGGTGCCGGCGATAGAGAAGGCAGTGCCGTGGTCCGGGCTGGTGCGTAATTTCGGGAGACCTAGGGTGATGTTGACTGCGTTGTCGAAGTCCAGCAGCTTGAGGGGGATGAGAGCTTGGTCGTGGTAGGGGGCGATGACGCCGTGGTATTTGCCCTGTGCGGCATCGCGGTACACGCAGTCGGGCACGCACGGACCGGCTATTGCGACCTGCGGGAGCCTGCGGCGCAGTTCTTCCACCGCCGGAGAGATGATGGTTGTCTCCTCATCGCCGAAAGCCCCGGCTTCGCCGTTGTGCGGGTTGAGCCCGGCAACAGCCAAGCGCAGATGGGTGTGTCCCGCTCGCCCGAGGAACTCGGCGAGCAGCACCCCCGCGCGGACAAAATGCTCGGGGCTGAGCACGCGCGGTACATCGCGCAGGGCGATGTGAGTGGTGCACAGGGCGACGGTAAGGGACGCCCCGGAGAGACACATGGCGAAGTGCTCCGCCCCCAGCCGGTCTGCAAAAAACTCGGTCTGACCGGGGTAAGGGAAGCCGAGCTCCTGCAAGGCATGTTTACAGACGGGGGCAGTCACCACCGCATCCACTTCACCGCGCCGCATGGCTCGAGCGGCATTTTCCAAGTGCTCCCAAGCCAGCTCGGCGGTTTCGCGGGACGGCTGCCCCGGGGTGCAGGGGATGCGCTTCCCCAAGCACACGAAGTCGGCTGCCACACCCGACAACTCCCGCAGAGCTTTGTCAATCACCTCCGGACCGATGCCCGCTTGGTCGCCGAGGGTGTAGCCGATGACCGGGCGGCGGTGCGGGGGAATCATGGCTGCACCTCCTCGGCGGTGTCGTCATCCGGCAGGTGCATCTCACGGGCATTCGGTACCGCCGGGGAGCTCGGCACGCGGCGCGGGCGGTAGGAACGCCGGGTATTGATGTACTCCTCGTGGGAGACACGCGGCACAAAGCGCAGCTCTGCGTTCACCGAGGTGTGGTACGCGATGGTGAGGATAATGCCCAGAGCCGTGAGCAAGAGAATCAGGACGCCCAGAAAGGACTTCATAGTCGTACTATACACCATTTTTCCCCCCTTGGCAAGCGCGCGAATTTGTATGGACATTTTGATGCAGCGGTGGTATCATGTGAGGCATGAGCACGAAGTTGAGCGAGGAACAACTGGACGCCGTGAGGACGTGGGCTGCCGACGGCAAGGACCTCAATGAAATTCAGAAGATGCTGCAGAGAGAGTTTAAGCTGCATCTCACCTACATGGAGGTACGGTTTTTGCTGCTCGACTGCGGAATTTCTTTAGTTTCGGACACCCGGAACGCCGCCGATGGTCGGAAGACTGAGCCCGACGAGAAGCGGGCAATACCGCCCGCCGAGAAGCCCGGTGAAGTGAGGGTGGAGCTGGATGATTTGCAGCTGCCCGGTACCTTGGTCTCCGGAAAAGCCTACTTCCCGAGCGGAGCTCAGGGTGCTTGGCAGGTCGATGAATTCGGGCGTCTCGGCTGGAGCAGTCTCTCTGGCTCCCCGACTCCCGATGAGATGCAGCTCTTCCGCCGGAAGTTGACGGCTACGCTCCGCCGCGCCTAAACTGTACGAAGTAGCGAAGCCGGGGAATGGCGGGTGGAAGGCGGCGGGGAGATGCGGCAAGGTGCACGAAAAAGAGAGTCCGGGGAACTTTTGTAAATTTTCTTGCAGCGGATGTGCATTTTTTGCTTGCACTCTGCGGATGGAATGGGATATACTGACCGGCGTACCATACGGTGGAAAGCGTCGGCTTCGGAGTCGTTTGCCTTTCCGCTGCTATCGTCTCCTACTCAAACAATCACAGACCATGAAGCTTCATCTTCCGAATGGACTCCGCAGGGCTCTTCTGGCTTGCCTTGCCGCTCTCGCTCTGCCTGTTACTTCTCTCCCAACTACGCTCGCCACGGCTTCCGGCTTCACCGCCGCTTGCATCATGGCTACTCAACAGGTGGCGGCTGCTGCCGAGGATGAAACACCTCCCGAGGAGGAAGAAACTCCCGAGAGCCGCTATCCGAAGATCACCAGTACTGAGGACTACAGGGCAGCTGCATGTGATCCGGAAAAAAATAAAAACACGGAGACATGGAACATTGATGTGGATAGTTCTGTTGATGGTTACTCATTTTGGTTTCAAGGGAAATCCGGTGATTCCCCAGATGCTGCGGCTGCGGATTGGAACAGCGTAACAAACGCCAACCTCAACTTCTTGCGTACTCTCACGGTCGGTAATAACGGAAGTAGTGATAAGACGCAGACATTTAACGGGAATTTCACTGGGGGAACGAATGTTCACTTGGTTTTTGCGTGGGCAGGTCACGCGAACACTTGGCAATTCAACGGGAAGTTGGGGGGCTTCAGCGGAAACATCCAGTGCACGGCCGGGACAATCAATGTTATATTTGGAAGTGACCAAAACAGAACAAACTGGCAGACAAACACCGGTGCCATCACGCAGGCGGGCGGAACGCTCAACCTCACGCTCTACGGGACGAACGACAAGAATGAGAACGGGCAACATCAGGTGAGCGGGGTGGGCAGCAGCGGGGTGAGCGTCAACAACCTCACTGTGAACGGTGGGGTAGAATTCACGAGAGGCAAAGTCACGGCAGCAGGGGCACTGACCTTGGCGGGGGGGGCCTATTTATCACTGCAGGGTGTGACGTTGGAGGCAAAAACGATAGTGCTGGGCGGGGATGCTACGGTAAGACTTCATGGCGGTACGAATCTCTTCCAAATAACGGGGGGTACCTTTACGTCGAATGATCACACGCTCACGATAGAGCTGGATGATGTTCTGTCAGACACAGATATCGGGCTGTTCGGTTCGGAACATTATGGTTATGATTTATTTGGGGCGGAGATAGCCGGATTGGGCGGGCATGCCAAACTCAGTGCCCATAGTGAGTCGGGGCGTGCGCTCACGTTCAATGATGCCGGTAAGGTTGTATACGCTGATACGTGTCCGACGTTGAGGTGGGAGGCGACAGTGTCTGAGAGGGCGATCAATTGGACAGCCCAAGGGGCGTGGGATGGTGCGACCTATGGGTATCCGCCGCCCGATGTGTTTTTTGAGGGAGTGGGGGGTACCGTGTATGTAGATGCAAAAGCGGTGGACGTGGTGCATGCCAACATAGGCGGAAAGGGAGGCGAGTTCGATTTTGAGTACACGGGCAAAAACGCGCCCGAAGGCACGCTGACCGTACACGGTACTGTCTTCGTAGAAGAGGGCAATACGCTTCGGGTAGGGCAGGACCTCACCGTGAGCGTGGGGTCTTACACCGGCAACGGGACACTGAAGATGGACGGCGGCACGTTTGAAATAAGGGAGATAGAGGAAGCTGCGAATACCGTCATAGGAAGCCTCAGTGTGACGGAAAAAGGAGGTACTCTCAGGCTGGGGGAAGAGGGTGGTGCCGGACAGAGAATTACGCTGGGGGTTGTGGGGGGACCGGACGGGGAGGCGGTCGGTGAGCTGCGGGTGGAGGGAGTCGGAGGGGGCGTAAGCGTCAATTTTTCCGACGGCGGTGAACTGAAGAGGTTGTCGCAGGTGGGCTCCGGGTCGGTAAGTGTTGGGGTAGGCGGGGATTTGTCACTTGTGGAGGGTGGGAGTGTAGGCGGGGAGCTCTCTTTTGTGGGCGGCGATTCTAGGAATCACGAGTTAAAGATAGGGGGAGACCTTACAGTAGGGGGAGGGCTTTCAAGCTCGAGCTCCGGGGAAGGTGTCGATTTTTACAAAATTACATCGACTTCAACTGAGGAAGAGGCGGTCACACTGACCATCGGCGGGGAGAAGGACTCCGGTGAGACGGTGGTTACAGGCGATATTACTATCGGCGGCAAGAATGTCGGCGTCAACCTCGTCAAACAGGGAGGGGGGATACAGGTTTTCAAGGGAGAAGAAATTGACATTTGGGGGGATGTGACCATCGAGAGTGGCGTGCTGCGCATCGAGGGGGCTACCGGTGAGGAGAAAGGAGCGGAGATACACGGGGCACTCAGCGGTGACGGGAGGCTGGCACTCACCAGCAGCACGGTTGTACTCAGGGGTGCTTCTGCTCAAATAGGTCAGCTCAGGCTCAGCGGCGAGGGCAGCGTCCTCGAGTTGACGAAAGACTTGGTCGTAGGGGACATTATGGATGACAGTACGGGTACCATACAGAGAGCAAAAGAGGGAGCGGCATCCGGCACGAGGCTGTATGTGCTCTTTGATCCGGGCAACGAACTTTGGACGATGGACACTTTTCTCGGTCTGGTACCCAGTGGCGTGACGTTAGAAGACGGGGCGATAGGCATCGGCAAGGGGGGGGAGGGAGAGACGAGGCTCCAAGCCGGGAGTGGTACGCCGGTCGAAGACTTCAAGTTGGCCGGTAGCGGCACGCTGACGTGGGTGGAAGGGGAGCAAAAAATCTGGAATTTCAAGGGGGAGATGGTAGAAACGGAGTCCGAAGACGGGACGGGGACGGAAGAGACCGAGCTCGTAGGACCTACGCTGAAGGTGAAGGGGGGTAGGCTCATACTCGGGAAGAATCCGGAACTGGAGGACCCGGATGACCCGGAGGACCCGGATAACCCGGAGAGGAGAGGGGAGGTGAGTGGGACGCTGAAGGCGGTTGATATGTCGGGTGCTCGGGAGACGGGGCGAGCGATTTTGACCTTGAGGGCGGGGACGCTGCAGGCGCACACCCTGATTGGGGCACCGGGGGCGGTGATAGAGCTTGCACTCGGTAGCGCACCCAATCACAGAGGCTGGTTGGATTTTGCAGAAATTACTACAGTTGACGGACCGTTTGTCATCAGGCTCACCGGGGGAGGGGGAGAGAAGGCGGGGAGTGTCCAGCTATTTGCGAACGACGTGCAGTGGAGCGAATCGCTCAAGGAACTTCTCGTAGGAGAGGGGGGAACAGGGTATGCGTGGGCGGACTTCTTCCGGATAGAGATGGACAAGGAGCTCTTGGACGAGTGGGGAGTGCTGGATGCCAGTGAGCTGAGATTCCGGATCACGGGAACGGGAGTCTTGGAAATAGCGAACGTAGACTATTTGGACTGGACCGGCAGTGAGGAGGATGTATGGAGTGGGAAGGAGACAGAGGGATGGGGGAATGGTTTGAGCACGCCGGAGCTCAAGGATTTGCGCTTCACGGAGGGCTTGGGGTCGGACGTAGTGAACATCGGGGGGGGCGTGTCACCGAAGAACGTGGATATAGAGAGCGGGGTTTTCACCTTCCAACAGGCTTCCGGCAGTACTGCGGGCGGGCTGAACATGTCCGGTGACGAGAAAGGGAACGGTGTGCTGCACATACACGAGGATGCGGTGCTCCACCTGAATCTTCAGAACACGAGCATTCCCATGGTGAATTTGGAGGGGACGCTGGGGCTGGGTCACACGGGGGCATTGCCGGAGGGAACCCACTTGCAGTTCAACGGCGGGATGTTGCTTTACGACACCAACGGAGTGGCACCGGACGTGAGTGAGCTCGTGGATGGGGACAGCGCGGGACCCGTCAAGGTGGCGGTTGACGGTGTGGTCGAGGGCGGTGTGACGTGGGGGAGCAGCGATACGGCAATCGGAGACAACCGGGGGTTGAACATAGCACTGAATGGGAAGGGGCTGGAGAAGAGCGACGGGGATGGGAACTTCACCTTGGCGTGGTTGGATGAGGGTGGGGAGCACAAGGCGGACCTCGCGGTGGCAAAGGGTACACTCACGCTGGATGTGGGCGGAACGGACTTCGCCAACATGAGCGGGGACATTACCGGGGCAGGCACGCTGGTGGTGGGGGGAAGCAGCAAGGTAACGCTTTCCGGCAACAACACGGTGCAGGGAATTGTGCTGGGTCAGGGCACGAGTACGTATCTCAAAGGGAAGACGGCGTTGGGCGGAGCAGAGACAGTGCTTACGCTCGCCGGTGGTACGCTGACCGGCGACAACGGAGCCGAAGCGCAGGCGGGCACGGTGAAGGTGGATGCCGATACGACGGTGAGTGTGGTGACACTTACGGGGGCGGTGAGCGGCAGCGGTGCGCTCAGTGTGGAGGATGGGCAGAGTGCCGGGTTGGCGGGAGACCTTTCCGGGTACAAAGGGGAGCTGAGGACGGGGACGAGCGGCACGTGGAGGTTGAGCGGGGGCGCACTTGGCAAGGAGGTCGGTGCAGCGGTGAGCGGCAGCGGCACGGTGCAGTTTGACGGGGGAGGCACTTTCGGGGGAGATGTGAGGGGGGGCGTGACACTGCGGGGCAACAACGGCGAGTTGACGGTCGTTACCAAAGAGAGCGAGGCAGTGAGGGCTACGCTGGCGGGTACGGTTGCGCTGGGGAATGCGAGCAAGCAGGCGGAGTGGTGGGACACGGCGGTGGCGGATGGCTCTACCATCTACTTGAGCAATGTGGATTTGCATGCCCAACCCACCAAGGGTACCGGTACCAAGTTGTACGTACGCACGGCTACTTCCAAGACGCGACCCGAAAACGGCATTACGGTGAATGTGAACGGGATGGTGGATGCCGGCAGCTTGGATGGAATCACCATCAATGGGCACGGGCAATTGCAAGGTATTACCGGCAGATACACGGTGAACGGAGCTCACGGGCTCGAGCTGCACTTCGCGCGGGAGAATGTCGAGGACGGGGGAGTATCCGGTGGGACGGCAGGACCGGCGGCGAGCTTGTTGGCGGCGAGCGGGGAAGCGAAGGCACTCATCGTAGGAGAGGAGGTCGTAGAAGGGCAGGTAGGCTTTACGCTGGAGTCGAAGGATGATACGGGGCGCAAGATATGGTTGGACAGCGATGCGGTGAGTGAGATACTCACCATCATGGCGCAGGCGAAGGAAGAGGAGCAGAAAGCCACCGCCATTCTGCACGTGGTGGAGCAGGGAACCCTCACGATGGGAGGACTCACCTTGGATGACCTGCTGGGTGACGAGGTGCAAATTCTCAGGAGTTTGGACACGGAGTTCGAGGTCGATGAAGCCAACGGGAACTTGGTGCTGAAGGGCAGTGCGGCAGATGTGTTTGTGGCGTTCGCGGGGAAGAGCGAGTTGGACAATGGGACCTTTTTGGACCAAGCGAAGGCGACCGTGCTTTCGGATGAGACGACGGACTTTACCCTGAACCTCGACGGCGCGACGCATGCCGGGAATGAACCGGATGTGACCGTGCATAACCTGTTGGGACTTACCGGGAGTATGCTGCACCTGCAGAACAGCAACGCGGATACGGGTGCCAATCGCTTGACGGTCGCTTTCGACAACACGCAAGTCGATAAGATTAAGGACCCGAGTAAGTACCCGACTGTGGAGGATACTACTGTGTACGGGCAGCACACCACCTACAACGGCAGCATCGATGCCGGGAACGGCGTGGATGTGACCAAGGTGGGGTACGGAACGCTCACTGTGGGCGGCACCTACATGCTGGCGGACGGCACCACCACCATCCGAGAGGGGGCACTGCGGCTGCGCGGTGAGAGCAACGCCATGGAGGGGCTCACCTTCGATTATACGGAGGACGCGCAGCAGACGGGGCTGGGAGAGGAGTATCGCGGGCTGTTGCTGGAGGACGGTACGACGACGGTGCGGGGTGCTATTTCGGATGAGGGAGAGGTAGGCAAGGGCGACATCAAGTTGAGCAACGCGGAGCTCATCCTCAACGGACAGAGTACGTTGGAAGGCACGTCGATTACGAGTGAGGACGGCACCGGCAAGCTCACGCTTAAGAAAGCGGAGGGAGCGGCGGAGGGGACGCCGGACCCGAGTCTGACACTCAGCGGCGAAAAGGTGAGGGCAGTGCTTTCCGGGGTGGATGTGGATGTACAGGCGGGCTTGTTGAAACTTCAGAAGGGTGCCACGATGACCGGTGGCTCGGCAAAGATCGGGGATACCGGTACGCTGGACTTGGGGGACAGTGCGGGGCATGAGCTTAGCTCGCTGGAGGGCAGCGGCGTGCTGAAGAGCGCGTTCGGCGGCAAGGTGCGCGTGGGTGGCGACTCATCATTCTCCGGCAAACTGGGCAGCAGCGAAGAGGGCGGCAAAGCGGGCACGCTCGAGGTGGTGGCGGGTGCCAACTTCACCCTCTCCAACGTGACCACCACTGCCACGAACACGGCGAATGGCTGGGGAATTACGGTTGAGGGGTCCAAGCAGGACGGTACACCGGGCGGGAATTTGACCATCGATGTGAGCGGAAAAGCGGCAGGGGAGCAGCTGACGCTGGGGGCGGTGAGTCTCGGCAGCGGGAGTACCACGACAATCAAGCTGAATGCCGAAACTTACGACGCCGGAGAGAAAACCACCATTGTCGGCAGTTCTTTGAACTTTGGTGAGGATGCATCGATCGTACTGGCAACAGAGGGAGAGGCGTGGGATTACACTAGGGATTTGACGCTCGGCACATACGGCAGCGTGGGTGGCGATTTGGAGGACCTCAAGGACAGGATCACACTTGATGGTGTCGGCTTTTTCCAGAAGGAGGTGGAGGAGGTGGTGGTAGAGGACGGCAAGGTTACCGTGAAGTTTACGGCGTCGGCTGGGATTGAGCTGAACGGTGCGGGGGGCAAGAATGCGAACGCGGGGGCGACGTTGGTTAATGGATCATACAAGAATGGGAGTAAGCAGCACGCGATGAATTCCGACACCGATTACGCGAGGGTGATGAAATATTTCATCGCGAACCGGAAGAATCCGACGAGCATAGAGAACCCGTTGAGTGCTTTTGCCGGGGCGTCTGTTTCGATTCTCGGACCTGCTCTCTCGGAAGACTTGCACCGGCAGTTGGGGTCTATTCGGAACCGCACGACCACCATGGCAAATGAGGTGACGCAGGAGGCAGCCGGGGAGCTTCCTCTATGGCACGCGTGGATCAACGCGGAGGGCAACTACCATAAGATGGATGCGGATTCACTCGCGCCCGGGTACACCCTCAACAGCTGGGGCGGCACGGTGGGGGCGGATGCCGACCTGACCCCGCATGTCACGGTGGGGCTGGCGATCACCGCCATGTACGGTGATTTGGACGCGGATGCGCCGGATACGGCGACGGGGGATATGGACACCTCGTACCTGAGTGCCTTTGTGCGGGCGACGCGCGGGGCGTGGATACACACCTTCGTGGTGAGCGGCGGTATAGCCAATGTGAAGTTGAACCGTACGGTGAACTTCGGAGGGGACTCCTACACGACGCACGGCGATACGGATGGCTATGCTTTCGGTGCCATGTATGAGGTGGGCTACACGGGACTCGTCAACAAACGCGGTACGGCAGCACTGCAACCGGTGTTTAATGTGGAGGTACGCCATGTAGCTATTAGCGGCTACGCCGAGACCGGGTCGGATGCCGGGGTGGACGTGGATGACATCGATCGGACGGTGGTGACCTTCGGAGCCGGTGTGCGAGCACAGGCGGCTGTGGCTACCAATGCGTTCAATCGCACCTCTGTGTTGGAGTCGCGGCTCTTGCTCAAGCTCGATGTGGGAGACCGCTCAGGCACTGCCAGCAATGCCATCGTGGGCGATAAGACACGGGCTGAGGTCGAAAGTGCGGAGGTAGGCGAGGTCGGGGTAGAGTTCGGAGCGGGTATCTCTGTGCCTCTCGGAAGCGATCTCGGCAGTGTCTTCCTTGATGGTTCCGTGGAGTACCGCGAGGGCTGGACCTCCGCCAATGCCACGTTGGGGTACCGCATGACGTTCTGATCCTTCCGCGAGTGTGTGTTGTCCTGCGGTGCCGTATCCTTCCCGCCGCAAAGTCATCGCCTACCACTAAATCCTTAATTTATTTGGGACAGATGTGACGTCGTGCTTGCTTAAGTGGGGGGAGGTATGGTAGAATACGAGCGGGCGTTGCCGGAGAGAGGCGATGCTCGGAGTGGCTATGAACTACAAACGACCCAAGATGGTGGACCTCGCTGAGCAGGTGCGAGGGGGTCGGTATTTACCGGGATTTTCGGTGGAGATGGCGGAGAGATGGCTTGGGTTGGAAGCACTGAATGTGGCGCATGAGAGGATTGAAGATGAATGGGATGAGGGGAGTCAGGAGAACTTTTTCAAATTGGCGTGCAAGTACCTGAGTTTGCGTTACGAGCTCAGCGGGTTGGAGAACATACCGGCAGAGGGGGCGTGTGTGATTGTGAGTAACCACCCGCATGGGATGTCGGATGGGTTGATGTTCGGAGACATAGCGATGAGGCGGCGGAAGGATGTACGCATTGTCGTGAATGAATTTTTGCATTGTGTGAGGGGGATGCGCCCGTACGAGATAACGGTGGATGTGTACGGAGGGGAGGAAGCAAAGCGGGCAAATATGGTGGGGATGCGAGAGATGCTGAAATGGTTGCGTGGGGGGCATTGTTTGTTAGTGTTTCCGAGTGGTTCGGCAGCGACCTATTCGATAAAAGACGGGCGGGTGGTGGATGATCCGTGGCAACAGAATATTTCTGCGCTCATTTTGAAGACGGGGGCAACGGTCGTGCCGATGCGCATAGCCGGGCGGACGGGTGTGTTTTTCCAAGTGGTGAGCATGATTTCGCGTCGATTGCGCGGAAATTTTTTACCGAGGGAAATTATACGGGATGGGAAGATGCGGCATGAGATACGGTTGGGGAAGCCGATACAGGCGGCAACGGTAGCGGGGATGAGCGTGGAGCAGCTCACGGATTACATGCGGTTGCGCGTGATGCTGCTGCGCTATAGGGAAAGTGAAGCAGGGGGGATGGTCAAGGGAGTGGAGAAAGAGAAGAAACCCTTGGCGGAGGGCGAAAGGGCGGAGGAGTTGAGAGCGGAGATAGAAGCCTTGCCGCCGGAAGCACTCTGCTACGCGAGTGAGCGGGGGGACCTGCGAATATACGCCGCGCGGGCGCAGCAGGCACCGAAGTTATTGCGTGAAATTGGGGTGCAGCGCGAGCGGACATTTCGGGAAGTGGGGGAAGGGACGGGGGAGGCACGGGATTTGGACCGGTGGGATGAGCACTACGTGCACCTCGTGATGTGGGACGCAAAGGAAGAGCGGGTAGCCGGGGCATACCGAGTCGGGATGACAGATGTCATATTGCGCGAGCACGGGGTGACCGGCATCTACAACTCCACCTTTTTCCGTTTCAGCAAAAAGTTTTTGAGGGTGATGGAGGAGGGGTTGGAGATGGGGCGGGCGTTTATTACGCCGGAGTACCAGCGGCAACCTGCATCGCTGGACACGCTCTGGATGGGGATCGGGCGGTTCCTCAACAAAAATCCGAAGTACAAATACCTCTACGGGACGGTCAGTATTTCTGCCGACTACAGTAGGGCATCGCGGGCACTCATCATGAGCTTCCTCAAACAGAACTGCATGCTGCGGGAAATGTGCGGGGAGGTGAAGAGCAAGGTAGAACCGCAGGGGCTGGAGCTGCTCAGTGAGGATATGCGTCTGTTGGCGAATGCGCTGCCGGATGTGAAGGCACTTTCGACGATGGTGGGCGAGATGGAGGGAGGGGTGGGTATACCGATTTTGCTCAAGCAGTACTTGCGCTTGGGCGGGAAAATGGTCAGCTTCGCGATAGATAAGGACTTTGGAGGGACGCTGGATTGTTTTGTGGTGGTAGATTTGGAAAAAGCTCCGGCGAAGGCGAAGCGACGCTATCGCGGAGAACAGCAGGCACCGTCGGGACGTGAGTCCGCCGCCGGGAGTGTCGACAATGCCGAGAAGGGAGGTGGCGTATGAAGCGGGGAAAGCGCGTGCTGCTCAAGGGGTCGGTTTTGGAATTCTGGTTGCTGTGTTGTTCGGTGGTCGGGCAGGAGCAGGCAGCGTTTATGCCGCTGCCGGACCAAGCAGTGAAGGCGAGCGACATAGCTATGCCGGTGATGAAGGAGGTGCAGCCGCTCAGTGCCGTGAGTGCCGAGATGCCGGACTCGTTTATTATACGCAATGAGGGGGGGCAGGTGGATTACGACAGTGAGCGGCATACGATACTTTACACGGCGACGGATCATCCCATCTATGTGCGCACGGGTGACGGGCAGGAAATCTATGCGCAGCAGGTGGCGGCGGATACGGAGCAGCGTATAGCGACACTCTTCGGACCGTTGACCATCTACCAAGGAGAAACGCTGGCAATTGCCGAGGGGGGGACCTACGACTGGGGTAATGAGGTTGCGCACGTGAGCAATGTGCGCACCAAGACCGGTGGCGTCATCATACGCGGGAGTGAGGCAGAGTACGGCAGAAATGCGCTGGGACGGGAAAGGATGGTGATACAGCACGCATTTGTGACCACGGAAGACATAGAAAAGCCGTCGATGTGGGTGGGGACGGGGACGCTGACGGTGTACCCGGGGGATTATGGGCGGATCACGCGACTGAGCATAGCCGGAGAGGAGGACGATGTGGTGGTGCCGGTGCTGGGGTGGATACCGATGTCGCATTCGTTGAATCCGGATGAGGGGTACATGCCGTTGCCCGGGGTGAAGTCGCGTTGGGGTACCTATTTGCTCAATCGCTATGGCTTTTTGCTGGGGAACCGCCACGTGGAGCACGGGCGACCGGTTGCAGACTTTTTGGCGACACTGCTCTTTGATTTTCGCTCCAGACGCGGGTTGGCAGGGGGGGTGGAGTTTTCCGACTACAGGATGCTCAGGAAGTACGCGAATACTAGGGGATTGCAGATATACGGGATTTCGGATAGACGCCCGGAGATTAACCCCGTGCGCGAACCTCGCAAAAAGATGCGCCACGGTCGCTATCGGGTGGCGATGTCGGAACTTTGGGACGTGCCGGAGTTGAGCCGGATTGACAAGCCGAAGGGTGATACGGCGGCTTGGTCGGTGGCAGCGGAGCTGAATACCATGAGCGATCGCTATGTGCTGCAGGACTTCTTTGAGGATGATGCGCGACTCAACAACAATCCGGATAACAACATACGCGTGGAGCGACGGACATCACGCAGCAGTACGATGCTAGTTACGCGCTTTGCACCGAATAATTTTTATAGCACGGATGAACGAGTGGAGCTGTTTCATTATCGACCGCGCACGGCTCTGGGGCGCAGTGGTCTGACCTACGAAACCCGTACGAGTGCCTCGCTGATGCGGCAAAGCATACCGGCGGAGCAGCGAGAATCTTATCGGAAGACACTCAGTCGCCTGAAAGACCCCGATCTGCAGGAGTACTACGAGCGGCTACTCAACACCGGTAGCTACGTGCGCGTCAACTCGACGCATGAGATGGCAGCCGCCGTGAAGATCATGCGTTTTCTGAATGTGACCCCGAAGGTGGGTGGGGGGTATTCCGGATACTACAATGTGGATAAAGTGGGGGCGGATAATAGATTGATGGGGTATTTGGGGTGCGACTTTGACATTAAGTTTCACCGGCATTTTAACTCGGTGCGTCTGCCGGGTATGGGTATCAATGGGCTCTACCATGTGATTCACCCGTATGCCGAGATATCGCACGGTACGATTTCTTCGTCGTGTCCCTATGTGCCGCAGGTGGACACGTGGTCTACGACGCTGGGCAACAGCACGGTGTGTCCCATGCCGATGGATTTGATGGAGTTTACGGGCATAGATGGTTGGGCGAAGTGGACCGTGTGGCGTTTGGGTATGCGCAACACGTTTAGTACAGTGTATGACGGGGAAAGCCGGACGGTAATCAACTGGAACTGTTTCTTGGATTACAATATAGACAATCCCAATACGGGTTCGCGTTTCTCCAACCTTTACTCCCTCATCTCGGCGAACATCACGCCTCAGTGTACCTTGAAGCTCGAAACTCAAACGCCGACCGTGAGGGGGGGAGATGGGTTTAACCAGTACAATACCTCGCTGACGGTCGTGCCTCTGTCTTGGTTGGAGACGCAGGTGGGGCACCGCTACATTTCGAGTCACCCCATCCAAGGGGATGCGAATTACGCGTACTTTCAAGTCAATGTGCGTCTCAATGAAAAATACAGTGCCGCCGCGCGCATCAATATCGATATGGTACATGACCGGACGCCGATTCAGCAATTTTCGCTTTCGCGCAAGTGTGGCCCATGGTACGTGGGAACGACGGTGTTGATCCGCGATAACGGTGGTAAGCATGAAACAGGGGTGGGACTCTCCTTCACGCTCGAAGAAACAAATACTTCTCTGCCGTTGGACTTCACCTGATGCGGAAAAGACGCAGACGCGAGAAAATTGCCCCGCCTTGTGCCGGGCGAACAGAAAGCACGTGGGAAGAAACGCAAAAATTATGTAAAAAAGACTTGATTCTGTCGACATCCGCATGTACAATGACCCCGCTGCGTTGCTGTGGCGGCGTATGCAAGGCGGATGTAGCTCAGTGGTAGAGCGCAACCTTGCCAAGGTTGATGTCGTGGGTTCGAGCCCCATCATCCGCTCGAGGTTCGGGGCGAATTCAAAGTACGGGGTGAATAACTAAGGTTACGCAGGGGAGTGGCACGTGGGGAATGACACTGCGGCGATTTCTAGGGTGTTTCTTGGGACGGGTTTGACGGTTGGTAATGCAGCAGGCAACAGAAGCTGCCGACACCGGCACCGTGGTGGGGGAAGAGACGGTAGGCGGGGAAGTGGGAGAGAGGGCTACGGAAGGGAGCGAGCAGAGGTACTGCGACGGCGGAGAGACCCGGCACACGGCGGAGGATGTAGGCGATGACGCGTTCGTTTTCTTCGGGGTCGTAGGTACATGTCGAGTAGAGCAAAAAGCCGTCCGGGGAGAGGCAGTGGGAAGCGGCGAGGAGGATACCGCGTTGACGTTTTGCATTGCCGTGCACAGTGGACGCGCCGAGGCAACCGGGGTTTTTGAGACCTTTGCAGAGCAGAGATTGACCGCTGCAGGGGGCATCTACCAGAATGAGGTCGAAGAGTTCACCTGAGGCGACCCATCGGTCGGGGCGTATACCGGTGATGCGAGTGTTGGGTAATCCGCAGAGCAGGATATTTTGCCGGAGGATGCCGCGACGGGAGGGATTCACCTCGTTGGCACAGTGGTCGACCAAGGGGAAGCGTGCGGCGAGTAACAGGCTCTTGCCGCCGGGTGCCGCACAGAGGTCTAAGCTTTTTTGCGGCGCATGGGGAAGGGCGGACAGAGCGGAGCTCGCCCAGCAGGAGGAAAGGTCAAGCACATAATAACACCCCGCCGCGTAGTCGGCATGCCGCGTGGGGTGTGCTCCGGCGGCGGGAAGAAGCACCTGGTCGGGGAGCCATGGAAAGCACGCAGTATCCTCACACGCAAAGGGGGGAACGTAATCTTTTGCCGCACGGGGAGAAAGTACCGCAGCCGACCGCGCGGCATTTCCGGTGCGCATGGCGTGCAGCAGAGCAAATGCAGGTTCTCCGCTCATGTTCAGCCGATGGCAGAGACGCAATTCGGCTCGCGAAGGGGGAGGGGAGAGACGGGATGTACCGGAAGTGGGCAGCATGGCGGTAGGCGGGGAGGGGGGGGCGGACGAGTGGTGGTGCGGCGTGTCGCGAAGTTATGGATGGGAGGGCAATTCATCCAAGGCGAGGCGGGCTGCCCCGATGATGCCGGCATCGCTGCCGAATTGTGCGCGCAAAATTTGTAGGCGAGCGAAATGGGGGGGATAGATTTGGGCTTGCAGGTAGCGACGCAGGGGCACAAAGAGCAAATCACCGGCTTTGGCGATGCCACCGCCGATAACAAAAGCCTGCGGATTGAGGATGTAGTGGCAATTGAGCAGGCAGGTTGCCAGCTTACGCGCTGCGTCATCCCACAAAGCCGATGCCACGGGACAACCGGACCTCGCGGCACGCTCTAAGTGGATGGGAGAGAATGACTCGGGTGGTGCGACACCTGCGGCGGCGTACATCATGCGAGCTTCGCAGGCAAGTTCGTTGTTGCCGATGTAGTCCTCCACCGCGCCGCGATTGCCGTAGTGACCGATGCGACCGCGATAATCGATGGATACCTGCCCGATTTCGCCGGCGGCACACGAGAAGCCGCGCAGCAGGTGACCGTTTGCAACGACCCCGGCTCCGACGCCCGTACCGAGGGTGAGGCAGACAACGTGCTGCATGTTGCGGGCGGCTCCCAGTTTCCACTCGGCGTATGCCATGCAATTGGCGTCGTTGTCGACGGAAGCCGGGAGACCGCCGGCTTCCTCCAAGATGCGGCGAATCGGCACATCGTACCAACCGGGTACGTTAGTGAGCGAATCGGCGATACCCGCCGCGTGATCCACGAAACCCGGCAGCCCCATGCCCACCGCGCGTATACTCGGAAATTCGGCACGGAGTTCGCGCAGGCACGTGCCTAGGCGTTCGGTGAGCTCTTTCGGTGTGTTACATTCGCGCGTGTTGATGGCATCGCTGCGGTGAAGTATTTCCGACCCGCGCACCACGGCAACTTTGAGCGATGTACCCCCCATGTCAACTCCTACACTCAATTCCTCGTGTTCCATGCTGCTATTCTAGCATAAAACCCGAATCTGTCCCAGTAAAATTCAAGGCTTCGCGGCGGACGATCACAGCCGTCCCAAGAAAAATACGAGCTTCGTGGTGGGCGATGACTGTGCGGCAGGAAGACGCGGGGGAATGGAAGTACGAGGTACGAAGTACGAAGTGGCAAAGCTGTGGCGGACAGTGTAGGGTGAGGATGAGGGAGTCATGGAGAGCAGCGTGTGCGGTGAAAGAAAATTGGAAGTACGAAGTATGTATGGGGTACGACGTAGCAAGGCTGCGCAGCGGGGGAACGACGTGGGAAAACCGCGCGCGGTGCTAACGCGAAATCTTTTCGTACAGCGTGAAAAGATGCGCCACCCGTGCCGCTTCGTCCGCAAACTTGCGCCCATAGGCGGCATCCACGGCAGCATCCAGTGCCCTGTGGGCGCGGCGGAGGTCGGGCGGCATGAATGTTGGGTCGTAGAGGTCGGCGAGGGTGCTCTCCGGGTACTTGGCGCGGGCTTCTAGGACACCTTGCGCACATGCCTCAATTTTTCCACACTGTGCGGTTGTGGGCGTGGGCCAAGGGAAGTTGTTATAGACGAAGGGGGAGTAGAGGTAGCGCATTTCGAGACGCCCGGCAACGGTACGCATCCACGCCATGTGCATGGCGGAGGTGAGAATGCCGAAATGGTAGAGGTCGGCACTCGGCACGAGGGCTATTCGGTCGCTGATGATGATGGACCCGTCACAGAACGCCATGGGTATGTATTCGCGATTTTCGGAGCTCACACGCGGCACGGCGAGATACCTTCCCTTCGGCTGCCGAATCTGAGTAAAGAGAAACGGCGTCTCCGCAGCTCGCCTCACGGAGGCTGTCGGACTCTTGAGCCGAAACTCCCGCACCCGCTCGACTCGCTCCCTCACGAGAGGCATACTCCGGAGCGCACTCGGCGGCGCATCCACGAGCCACAAACAGTAGCGTTTTCCTCCGTTGAGAAACTCGTGTGCTCCCATGAACGGTCGAATGAAGTCCCGGGCTCGCGGCTCGCGGCGAAGGAACTCTTCGTACTCCCCTGCGTCGAGGAGGAGGTTCCCGCCGTCCGTCGGTTGACTGCCCTTCGTCATCTCCGGCAATCCGGGCGCGAGCGGTTTCCCACGATTCTGAAGGAATATCTCCGGGGCGGCGAGCAGGTAGCCATTGATGTGCGAAACATGTTGCGCATCACCGTTTTCGCCGATGAGGAGTTTTTCTCGACTTTCGGTACCACAACTAAAACCAACGATGACGCAATGCACGGCTGCCGTGTTCTTCATCTCGTTCATCCACTTGAACGTGCGGTAGGCAAAGTCAATATGCACGCCACGCTCAACCATCGGTTTCCACATACAGGCGACAGATTCGCCTTGCACGATGGAGTTCGTGGCGACAAAGGCGGTGCGGGTGGCGGGGGCTGCCTGCATGAGCTCCGTCGCCTTCGCAAACCAACTGCACACGTAATCGAGCTTGCCGCACTTTCCCCACGCTTGGAATACCTTGTCCATCTGCACCGTCTGCTCTTGGGTGCGCCACTGGTGCCCCACGAAGGGCGGATTGCTGATGATGTAGTCGAGATGCCGCCCCGGCACGTTCTCCAGCCAATCGGTGGGGAGAGCATCGGCTTCCCGTATGTTGTCGTAGCTCTCCAGCGGCAAGAAATCCGGCAACTCCCTCGTCGTGA
>CAYRJI010000034.1:0-20724 GCA_964424645.1 uncultured Akkermansia sp.
CATCCACAAACTTGACGTCATCGAGGTCATAGAAGTTTTTGTCAGCCACACCCGCATCCGCCTGCCACTCATGCCCGGACTCATTCGTCCAGACTCCGGTACTTTCAAGCCATGTCAGACTCTGCGTCTCGCCGCTGATTGACAGCGTCAAACTCGTCGCTCGCAAGTTCAGATTGAACTTCTTGCGGGAGTGCAAACCTTCCAGTGCCGACGGATACAGCGAATCGACACTGCTACCGCTGCCCAAGTTCTTGTAATTGAGCAAGGCATACTCTCCGGCTTCCCGGTAGAGTACATTGTAGCCGGTGTCCAGTACGGTCCTATTTGCCGTGGTCGTAAAGGTATCCACGCCTAGCGCATCGGGTTTGGTGGGGTCGAGTCCCAGCACACCGCCATCTGCCACCAACTCGTTCACCGACAGTGTCGCTCCCTCCTGCACATCCCGCACACTCAGACTGCCGCCGCTCGCCACACTCAACTTGCCCTTCACCGCCGCTCCCTGTGCCGTCGCCCGGAGGGTGGAGCCCTCTCCCAACGTCACATCGCCCGCAATCGCGCCACCCGCTAGATTGACATTCAGCCCGGTGCCGCTGATCGCCCCGCTGTACGTGCCGCCGCTCTGTACCTCGAGCTCCTTACTCGCCAAACTACCGGTGACGTGGAGATTGCCTCCGCCCTGCACCGTCGTCTTGCCCGTGTAGGTATTCGTGCCGGCGAGAGTCGCGTCCCCGCTCACAGCTACTCCGCCCCAACCGCTCAGCGCACCCGCCACCGTCCCGCCTTTCAACTCGGCGTCCCGCCCTAGGTTCAGGTCTCCGTTCAGCGTCCCGCTCTCCAGCACCAACTTGCCGACGTACTCCCCCGCGTTTGCCACATTCGCCGTTCCCGCCACATCCAGCTCATTGGTCAGCGCGTTGCCCCCCATGTCGAGCGTGCCGCCTGTGACCCTCACCGCTCCGAGCCCTAATGCCCCGACATTGCCCGCCACCAAAGTCCCCGCTTTCAACTCCGTGCCGCCCGTATAGGCGTTGTTCGTGTCTATCTCGAGCGTCCCCGCTCCCTCCTTGGTGAGCTTCACCTGCTGACTCGGGATGTCCACATCCGTGATCTGCCCGCTGCCCGTGAACTTCACTGTCCCGTCCGCGTTGTTGACCAGCACATTCCCGGGGCGCAGGACTCCCTGAAGTGTCACCTCCGCCGCGCTGCCGAACACCACGCTATCACCCGTGTAGAAGTTTTTGTCCTCCACCGATGCCGCCCAGTGTCCGTCCCCATTTCCGGCATTTTCTGCCCACGTTCCGTTGCCGTTGCCCCAAGTGAGTGTCGTCGGCTGCCGATTTTCCGGGGCAGGTCCCGCAGAAACACCTGCGGTGTCAAGGGTGAGGGTGACCGTATTCCCGCCCGTTGTCAAATATACGTCGCCTTGCCCTGCTTCCCCGCCAGTGGTCGGACCTGCCTTCCCTGTAATTTCCGGGATACCGGCTTCGTGTATCCATGTCCCGTCACTCTTATCAAATTCCAACACCTTATACTTCCCTGCCGCGAGGGAACCTTCAAATTGGATGTCTAATACCGTCCCCTCATCCAAGCCTAACATCCCGAATGCAACGAGAGGTGTGCTCAGATTTGCGTCGGTAACATTAAATGTCCACTTCCCTCCCGACACCCCCACTACAGGGGCGTAAATTTTGTTTGCTCCCGTAAATTCTGCATTAGATATGCGCACTATCCCGAAACCGTAATCACCGCCTCCCGTTTCTCCACTTGTAGTTATGGCGGCATCTTTCATCACGAGGTGGGCGTCCTTGGCTACTTCGAAAATGTGCTGCGAAGAATCAGAATCCCATTCCGCCCCATTCTTATACCCCCCCCCAATGGATAGACACATCCCGTCTTTCAACTCCAAAATGCCGTCACATACTTGGACACGACCAACGCGTATCATCCGAGATGCATCTATTGCCTCCTGTTCCGGAACTTCCCCCGTGATTTTCTGCAAATCCTCCACCGTATGTTCTCCGGAAAAGGTGACAGTTCCATTGTAACGCTCTTCTTCCCGGGGTTGACGTGTGAGATGTGTCCTATCTCCGTTGATATAAAGAGTGCCAGCGACCACCCCCCCATCGTAACAGGTAAATGTCTGACCTACTCTCGTTTTAATCTCGAAATCGGGCGACTGATAAACTTCTCCATTCAGGATGTCGGAACCGTCTCCTTCAGTATAGAATGCTTCGAGCTTGTACTTCCCGTTTTCCACAACGTAATTACCTCGCATCGTCACCTTGTCGTTCGCGTCAAACACGATACTGCCTACGTAATCCACGTGCAGTGCACCGCCACGTGCATCATACTGTGCGCCGGCTTTGGCGTAATTGCCCGTGAATTCGATGGTACCACAGCCGGTGAAAACGAGTTCTTCGTCCGAAGAGATCGCTCCCCCGGATGCAGGACCAATATCCCCTTCGATATGATTGCCTTGAAACTTTACTGTTTCACAGTTCCGGAATCGGACGATATCACAGAAGAGAGCTCCACCACCCTCACCCTGCCCTCCCTTGGCGTGATTATCCGTAAATTCAACGATGCCGCAGTCGGAGAATTCAGACAATACATTTTCGATCGCTCCGCCGGCTCCACTATTTCCATGCTGAATCTGCCCAGGTGCCACTGGTACTACTTCGGTATAATTGCCTTGAAACTTCACCGTTTCGCAGTTCCGGAATCGGGCGTAACCCCACGCAAGTGCCCCACCCTCCGCATATCCTGTGCCCTTGACGTAATTACCCGTAAATTCGATAGTACGGCAATCGGAGAAGAGGATACTGATACAATAGATTGCGCCTCCTTCTGCACGATATGGTTCAGTGGGATCCCCCCTTGATTCTCCTTCGAAATAATTAGCCCGAAACAGAACCGTTCCCCAACCCGTAATATCGTAGGTATCTGCCGTGTGGAGAGCCCCACCCTCTTGCTCCTCGAAAATCAAGGGAGCATTGGAATTAGGAGCTATGAGATCTTCAGCCCACGAGAAGGTCGTGCACGAAAACGCGCAAGCAGCCAGTAGTGCGGAACGAAGAGTGAGAGGTATATGAAGTTTCATTGTGTAGAATCAGGTTAGATTTTGCTGTGACGGACCCCCGCACCGTGCGGAAGTCCTCGAGAGCGGATTATACGTATTGGCAATACGTAGATCTCGTGGGTTAATATACTGATATTGAACGATCAGAAAAATGGCAATGAAATGAATTTTAGCGGACGCAGGGGGAACATGGTGTCTGTGCTACCCCTTGAAAAAAAGAACATAAAAAATTTCGAATAAGTGCTTGACACACGTATTGCCAATACGTAGGCACAAGGCAGAGGTAGGTACACTTTGTCGCGGGGAAGCGCGGGGGCGATCAAGGACGAAGTACGAAGAGAAGGAGTTAGGCGCAACGAAGTTGGAAGGGGAAGGTGAAGGAAGCGAAGCCGAAACGACGCGAGGGGAATAAATCAAGGCACCCGTGAGGGTGAGGTCCCCTTAATACGCAAAGCGTTCATAATCCGCGTGGGGACCGGTGCTGCGGCGATTCCCAAGAAGTTTCTTGGAACAGGTGTGGTGGGAAAGGGGTGGGTTACCGCAGTAGGGACGCAGCCTTGACGGTATTGCTCATGAGCATAGCAATTGTCATGGGACCGACACCGCCGGGAACCGGGGTAATAGCAGAGCAGAGGGGGAACACCGACTCGAAGTCCACATCACCCACGATGCGGTAACCACGGGGGCGGGAAGCATCCTCTACGCGGTTGATTCCGACATCGAGTACGACGGCACCGGGTTTAATGAAGTCAGACGATACGAGGCGCGGACGCCCCACCGCTGCGACTAAAATGTCAGCCGTGCGGCAGAGTGCAGGGAGGTCGGAAGTGCGGGAATGGGCGACAGAGACTGTAGCGTTAGCCTGTTTACTCATCAGCAAATGAGCCATGGGTTTGCCCACGATCATGCTGCGACCGATAACCACGGCATGTTTGCCTTGGGTGGAAATACCGTAAGAGTTCAGCAGCTGCATGCAACCCAAAGGCGTACACGGAACGAAACCGGTCGGGTCATCCAACACAAGCTTAGCCACGTTGGTGGGATGAAAACCATCCACATCTTTTCGCGGGTCGATGCTGAGGATGACTGACTGTTCATCAATATGTTTAGGAGGGGGACTCTGGACAAGGATACCATGGATACGCTCATCTGCATTCAGTTGACGGATAAGATTGATGAGCTCCTCCTGCGAAGTTTCCGTAGGCAGAGTCCATTTTTGTGAGTAAATTCCTAAATCTTCACAGGTTTTGACCTTTGAATTGACGTAGACGCGCGAAGCGGGGTCATCGCCGACCAGCACCACGGCCAGACCCGGTACAAGACCCGATTGTTTAAGGCGTTCGATATCTGCTCGTAATTGATGAAGCACGCGTTGCGCGATTGTTTTGCCGTCGATAATGGTAGGAGTCATAGTTTTTCAGCTTGCTGGGGAGGGTTGGGGTGAAGAACGGAGAAGTCATCATCGCGCAGGACAGACTCGAGACGACGGCACTCAGCAGACAATTCATCACTCGAGAGGTCCGGGGGCACCGACAGCGGGGTGCCCAGTTCCATAGTCACCACAGAGAATGGGAGCGGGATAAAAAAGCGGTCCCATGAACGCACTCGCAGACAGGCGGAATAATGCATGCGAACAGGGATAATAGATAGTCCGCTCATGGAAGCCAGCTTGACGATGCCGGGACGGCAGCAGTACACGGGTCCTTTAGGACCATCCGGTGTAATGCACATACTCTTACCGGTTTGCAACTCACGAACCATATCCATGAACCCCTCTGCTCCGCGCCGGTGACCGGAGCCGCGCACGGCACTCATACCGTAATTACGTGCCACAGTCGCCAGCATGGCTCCGTCTTTGCTGGCACTCGTAAGCATACTCATCTCGACTTGCCCGTGCAACACATAGCGGTAAAAATAACAGGGTGTAAAAATACGGTTATGCCAGATGGCAACGATGTGTTGTTTTGTGCAAAGCAGACGCGCATCTCCCGACACACGTTTCCGGAGGGTCAGACACACCATAGTGATAAACAACCACAGGATGTGACCGAGTGGTTTGGACCACCATACCTGTCTGATCTCGGAAGCCAAACTCATGAAGCTGTCACGCACATACCCCGATATGTCACAGTCACATTGCGGGAGAGCTGGACCCTGCGACTGCGTCGCCGGTGGGGTTGCTGCGTATATTATTGCCTGTAGGATCAATTACGTTAACTTGGGCAAAAATCAACAGAGCACGACGTCTACGACTCGTACCGCTCGAACGGAATAAACGACCCACCAACGGGAGGTCGCCGATGATGGGAATCTTGTCTTCGTATCGCACCTCATGCGCTTCTTTCAAACCGCCGAGCACAAGCACAGCTCCATCCTCTACCGTTACAGTCGTGTTGACACGGTACCTCTTAAAGATAGGTTGATAGATATTGTTGGGGGCAAGCGTCAGGTCCTTGACCTCTTCGTCGGACCACATTACGGCATGGATGGGAGAGCCCCAGTCAACGAAGCCTTCAAAGTCATTCACCGTAGTTGTAATGGCGAGATGGACACGGCTATTGTCCGATGCAATTTCCGCACTGTGAATCTGCACGATGGAGCCGATACCGCCGACATTATCTTCATCGAAACCATAGCGTATGAAGTCGGTGGGATGGGCACTGACGGCAATAGCCATGGCACCCGTGTATACCTGAGCGGCAGGAGATTCTATGATACCATCACCGTTATAATCGGTATTATCACCGGGGCGCCCCTCAACGGGCAGAAAAACCTGCTGGGTAATCTGTGGCTCGTCATAGCTGGAGGGGTAAAACATTTCGCGAACGCTGACAATAGAAGCCTGTTCCTCGTTTCCTGGGGCGAAGACAAGCTTCGGGGAGCTCAACGTATCAAAACCTTCTTTCTGCGAGAGACCGCGCATCATCAAAGTAACGTCCGCCGGAGTCCATACCCCGCGCACACCAAAAATGGTCGGAGAGGGAATGTCCCCGGAGAGGTGATCCTGGAAGTCGCCAACTCTGCCCATTCGCAGCAGGTTATCCATATTTCTTTGATTTACCACTTGGCGAATGGACCGCAGACCGTTCGTGAGAGAGGGGGAATAACCCTCCGGGATGTGATTGAAGGGGGTAGAGACAGGCATGCCGGGAGCGTTGCTATACTGCTGCTCCAAACCGCCGGTCGCATAGAGTTCGCCCCCCAAATGGGCATTGAACAGCCAATCAAATCCCAAGTCTTCCAAATCATCTTCGCTGACTTCTACTACCTTAACCGTCAATGCTATCATTTTATCTTGCATTGTGACGGTACTTGCCAACAGCTCCTCGAGTCGGGAAATGTTACGTTGAGTATTACGAACAGCAAGGCGGCGAGTGGAAGAACGGTAGGCAGCCATGGCCCCCTTAGGAAAGGAAATACCGCGTCTCTTGAGTTCAGCGACCGGGTCAGTACGCTTTACGGAGACGCTGCCGGAAGCAAACCCCTCCTCTTCATCATCGCCGTCCTCGTCACCTCCACCCTCACCATCAAAGAAATGGGGAGGTACCACATAGACACGGTCTATCAAGCGACCATAATCCTGTCCTGCGTACGTGATTTCCACACCGAGCGGCACGAAATAAAAGTCCACCTCGTAGAGTCTGGATACTTCCTTGAGGAGGTCCTTCATAGAAATTCTATCAAAGCGGAACGAACGGCGACGCTCCATAAGTTCCTTGTGTCCGGGGGTATCGGGCGGACCAAAGCTGTCCACGATGTTAATGACCCTTTGTTCCGCTTTTTGCAAACGCTTGACGTCACCTCGGAGGATCTCCAGTACCTCCATAATGTCGGCATCTTCGACATTGATGCTGGGGACGATCATTTGCTCCAGAGCAGCAGCCCAAGCCTGCTCTTGCCGGGCAGCATCGCTTTCCTGCACCGAACCCTCGCCGGGGGTAGATACAACAACCGGAGGTGGCTCTTCCGTGCCCGCACGCATCGAATCGTCCCACACTTTGTCAACTTCAGCCAATTTGGCAGCCCGATTGGCATCGTACGCCTTGGTGAAGTATCCCCGCCTCTTGCCGTGCACCCTTTCGATCCCTCTGCGTGCTGCCTCGTTGTGCGCATCTATCTTCAGCACAGTTTGGAACGTGCTGATCGCTTTGTCGTAATCACCCAAATCATAATACCCGTTTGCCAAAGTGAGCAAGCGACTCACTTCCTCGACATCACCGACATGCTGCGGTGACAGAGCCGGGTTTGTACGCACAGAATCGCGGGTATACACGAGTTCCCGCTTGGCGCGTTCATTGCTCGGATCCAACGCGACCGCCTCTTTCAGAAACTCGACTGCCTCCTCAGTTCGCCCCACACTCCTGTAATCCATAGCCCTCGCAATGAGCGCATCGCCGAGACTCACATTGATGAATGCTTTCAGCTTCTTTGATGGCTCTCCCTCCGGCAACACCGAAAGCGCATTCCGGTAGTGCTCCACTGCACCTGTGTATTTCTTCTCTTGGTATGCAGTGCGTGCCTCCTGCACCTGCTGCAGCGCATCGCGTATAGCTGCATGCTTTCTTGCCGCTTGCTGTTCAGCTACTTTCGCACTATCCGACTCTTGAGCGCACACCCACCCGGCACTCGCGCACGCGAACGCCGCCACAACCGGTAACGCCCAACCAACTGGCAGATGTCTGATCATCCGTGTGCGCTCATTCTAGCAGATACAGATTAGAAAGTCACCCTAAAAATTCCGTACCGGCAAAAAAAACACACCACAGCATAGCCGTCCCAAATAAATTAAGGGCTTAGTGGTGGGTGCTGACTTTGCAGCAGGGAAACGGAGAGGTGTTTAAGTACGAGGTACGCGGTGAAGGAGTTAGGCGCAACGAAGTTGCGCAGAGGGAGGAGGAAGAAGCAAAGCCGGAACAACGCGTGGAAATCAAGTCCATGCACCTGTGACGTTGAAGCCCCATTGATACGCAGAGCGTCTGTAGCCCGCATGGAGATCAGCATGGCGGCGTTTTTCGAAAATTTTATCGGGACGAGAGAGTCGCCCACCGTTGAGCGTTTCACGCTCT
The DNA here is from genome assembly GCA_964424645.1 of uncultured Akkermansia sp. Classification (GTDB taxonomy): domain Bacteria; phylum Verrucomicrobiota; class Verrucomicrobiia; order Verrucomicrobiales; family Akkermansiaceae; genus Akkermansia. The sequence goes on from CAYRJI010000034.1 coordinate 8,146, forward strand.
CGCGTCAGGTGTCATACCCACTAATAGCTTCCGCCGAGGGCGGTGACGAGGCGGGCAAGGGTAGCGCGAATCTGCTGGCGAGCGGAGACCACACCGAGACGAGCATTGAGCCATGAACGTTCAGCGGTCGCCACATTGAGGAAGTCGGAATATCCGGCGTTGTAAAGGCGGAGGGAGAGAGTTGCCGCCTCGCGAGCCGACTTAGCGGCTGCCTCGTACTGCGGTAGTTGGTTCGTAAGACGGGCATAATCGGTGAGACAGTCCTCCACTTCAGCAAAAGCAGCCAGTACCGTTTTGCGGTAAGTCTGCGCACTTTCCAGACGCGCAATCCGGACCAGACGCACGTTGCCCCGCAGCTGTGTGCGGTTAAATATGGTTTGGGCAACAGAAGCGGACAAATTCCACCCGGCGTTGCGGAAGAAATCTGAGAAATCGGACCCCGAAGCGGCGGAAGCACTGCCGGTGAGCGAAAGATGCGGGAAGAGGTTGGCTACCTGCACACCGACGGATGCCGTGGCACGATGCAAATTATACTCCGCTTGGACGATGTCCGGTCGCCTTCGCAATAATTCAGAGGGCAGCCCCGTGGGAACGCGAGGGATGCGGTTGACTACTGTCGACGATGGCATGCGCAACTGCACTTGGTCCAGTGTGGTGCCCAAGAGAGTCGCCAACGTGTTGCGACAGGTCAGGATATTTGCCTCGTACGAGGGAATTTGAGCACGTGTGTTGGCGATGGCTACGCGGGCTTCCTCCAAGTCCAAGCGATTCTGGAAGCCTGTGTTGACTCGCTTTTGCACAATATCAAAGGTTTTTTGTTGGTAAGCGAGCTGTTCGCGGGCAGTACGGAGACTTTCCGTGGCAGAAATCCAATCGAAATAAGCTGTTGCGATGCCGGAAGCGAGGGCAGTACGCGTGGCGACTTCCGCCGCATGTGCCGATCCAAGGGCAGCCACCGCCGCCTCGACCTCTCGCCTAGTGCCCCCCCAAATATCGGGCGACCACGATGCAGACAGACCGCCGCTCCACTGCCCGTGCGAAGTCGATGTGTCAAAACTACCGCCGTTTGAACCGCCGAAATTCGCCCCCACCGACGGCAACAGCGTAGCCCGCGCAGAACGCACCTCCGTCTCCGCTCGCGCGATAGCCAGCATCGCCGTAACCACGTCCGGATTAGCCGCCAACCCCCGCGCGATAAGCGACGAAAGCTGCGGATCGCCGAAATGCTCCCACCATTGCTGCGCATCCTTCGTACCGGCAGACGGCGGCAATTGATTCACCCAAGTGGCGGGTAAACCGACATCCGGTGTACCTGTGAAGTTGGGACCATGCTTACAGCCCGTCAGAACAAAAACCACCGCGAGGAACAGAAAAAATATTCTAGACATAAAATACTTGCAAATTATTCGTGGTGAAGCGCATCGATAGGATCTAGGCGAGATGCTTTGAATGCGGGATACCAGCCAAAGATAATGCCGATGATGCCGGCGACACTCACGGCGAGTACCATAGCCATGGGTGAAGTAGCCACCGGCCAGCCGTTATGCTTACTCACCAACTCCGAAGCCACTCGCCCGACGGCAATCCCGATCAGTCCCCCTGCCAGACATAACAACACGGCTTCCAACAAAAATTGCTGCATAATATCCCGGGGGCGAGCTCCCACTGCCATTCGCAATCCAATCTCACGCGTTCGCTCCGTAACAGATACCATCATGATATTCATGATACCTACGCCGCCCACGACGAGAGAAATCATGGCAACGGCAATGAGCAACCTGCTCATCGTTTCGCTCGTGCCGGTCACCATCTTAATAAACTGCGTCCGATCCCTCAACTCAAAGTCATCCAGCACCCCGGGTTCTAGCTTATGCTGTCGGCGCAGCACCGGCGTCATCTCATCCATCGCGGGCGTGGCACTCTCTTTGCTGCGGATTTTCACGAGTATCGCGTCCACCGTACGGGTACGCAGGGGATGCGGTGCCCCGGAGTATGGCTCCAAATCGCATCCGGGGTAAAAATTCACTCCTGTGGTGGAGTAAGTTGAAGTGGCAGAAACCTTGTTCGTATTGTTTGCGGCCCCCCCCTTAGAAATGGTCGCTGCTCCGGAAGCACCCATGAGTCTCATACGTATACTCGTCCACGGAAGTATGAGGCAGTCATCTTGGTCATTTCCCATCCCGTCAGCCCCCTTGGGTGCCAACACCCCAATCACCGTAAACGCGACATCTTTGATGCGTATGTCCTGCCCGATAGGGTCTTGCCCGGGGTAAAGCTTTTCGGCAATCGTTTTGCCGATCAGGCACACACGGGCAGCTTCGTCCACCTGTTTTGCAGAGAAGGGGCTGCCCTTTTCCACCTCCCAGCCCTCAATTCCCAAATAGTACTCATTGCCCCCCTTGATCGAATTGGGACTCCAGTTCGAATTCCCCACAATCACCTGCCCGGAAGCTCGAACGTAGGGCGATGCCGACACGACCGTAGCGGGGCATTCCTGCATGATGGCATCTGCGTCCGACGGGTAAAGTGACGCTCGCCCACCCATCCCGCTGTTGACACCGGAGGTGCTAATTGATGCCGCGTGGACATTGACCACATCCGCTCCCAAGTTAGAAAATCTGTCGGCTATTTGCTGTTTGGAACCCTCGCCGATCTCCATGATAGCGACCACAGCCGCGATACCGATGACAATACCCAGCACCGTCAATGCCGCACGCAACGGATTACGTACCAATCCGCGCAGACATGTCAAAAATAACGTGCTGAGTTTCATTTACGGAGGGTGGCTGTCAATTCTTCGGATACCCCCTCGAGGATGAGACCATCGCTCATGTTGATGGCGCGATCCGTAAACGCCGCCGTCTTCGGATCATGCGTCACAATGATAACTGTAATCCCCTGCCCTCGGTTCAGCTCTCGGAACATAGTCATCACCTCCACGGAGGTGGTAGAATCGAGGTTACCGGTGGGTTCATCGGCGAGCAAAATCCCCGGCGAATTGATGAGCGAACGCGCAATCGCCACGCGCTGCTGCTGTCCGCCGGAAAGCTGCGCGGGTGTGTGGTGCATCCGGTCCTCCAACCCTACGAGGCGTATCAATTCCAGCGCGCGTGCCCGCACCTTCGCCGTCGATGCCACAGGATGCTGATAGTATGCGGGCATCATCACATTTTCCAACGCCGTGGTTCGCGGTAATAGGTTGAAGTTCTGGAAGACAAAGCCGATGCGCGCGTTACGCAGTCTTGCTCGTTCGTCGGCATTCAGTCCCGCCACATCGCGCCCATCCAGCAGATATTCCCCGCCGCTCGGGTGGTCCAAGCAGCCGAGGATGTTCATCAAGGTCGACTTCCCACTGCCGGACGCTCCCGTGAGCGAAACAAACTCCCCGTCCGCAATACTCAGGGATATTCCTTTAAGTACCGGTAGGTCAATTTCTCCCAAGTGGTACACCTTGGTGATGTTGCGCAACTCGATCACGGGCGTTTTTCTCTCGTATTACATGGGTGGCGGTGGTGGTCCATGGTGCCCACCGCCCTTCGCGTCCTGCCCGGGTTTAGGCTCCGCCCCACCGGTGGAACGCTCCCGCCGCTTCGGTCGATTCATACCAAATAGGTTTTTCCCACTTTGCGGGGAGGCTTCCTGCTCCTCCTCCCCCGGTACGACCCGCGTCACCAACTCGTCCCCCGCTTCCAACGTTTCTCCCTCCACCGGGGTCACGACACTGCGCGTGCCATCATCTCTGCCACGCACCACGCGCACGGGCACCACGTAATCCCCCGCCCGCTTCCAGAGCAAGGTCGTATCTTCGCCTTCTGCCTCACCGGGTCGCCGTGGCTTTGTGCCGGGTTGTATCAGCGTGGGTGGCGGTCGGTAGTCAAACGCCGCGTCGGCTACCATCAGGCAATCCTTGAACTCCTCAACAATGAAGTTCACATTGGCACTCATGTATGGCAGGAGCTTACGCTCTGGGTTTTCTACATCCACTTCCACGATGTAGGTGACCACGTTGGACGCCATCGTGGCGTTCGGGCGTATTTTATTCACTTTGCCGGTAAAGGTTTCATTCGGCAAGGCATCCACCGTGTAGCGCACCTCCTGCCCCGGGTGCACCTTCGCGATGTCCGCTTCGTTCACACTAGCCCATATCTGCATACGCGTCAGGTCCCGTGCCACGAGAAATAGTGTGGTCGCGTTCATACTGCTCACCACAGTTTGCCCGACATTGACTTGACGCACCACAATCGTACCGTCCACCGGGGTGGTAATGCGGGTGTAATCGCGGTTCCGAAGTTCACGGGCAAGCTGCGCCTGTGCGCTCTGCAGCTGCGCTGCGGCACTCGCCTGTTGTGCTTTCGCCGTCTGAATCTGTGCCTGTGCGCTCTGAAGTGCCGCCGCAGTGCTCTCCGCCGCATTGATGTATTGGTCGTACTCCATCTGCGAGAGCGCGTCTCCCACCCCCAGCACCTTGGCACGCGCCATATCCCGATCCGCTTTATTCTTATTCGCCTGTGCCTGCGCCTCATTCGCTCCTGCTTGCGCCACAGCCGCCTCTGCCGTCAGTATCTGCGCCTCTGCCTGCGCTACTGCCGCCTGTGCACGCGTAATATCCAACTCCACCAACGTGTCATCGATGCGCGCCAATAATTGCCCCGACTTGACCTCGCTGCCGTAGTCGACGCGCTTACCGTTCACGTCCGTGCCGAACTCCTTAATCTCCCCCGTCACCTGCGCCCCGACATCTACGAGTTCCTGCGGCTCGAGGGTACCGGTAGCCTGCACTTTGTTGATGAAGTCTCCCCGCGCTACAGTCGTAGTCACAAAACGGACTTTCCCGGACCGGCTCGAAGACGAATTCCACATCCAAATGCCTATGCCCAAGGCAATGATGAGCAAAACAACGAGTATCTTGATAACTTTTTTCCCCATATTTACATTCTCAGTATTACATCGCGGGCATCTCCCGCATCCCATTACTAGATACGTGAAAACTCTGCTCATTTCTACACAACTAACACAAAAAAAGTTCTGTTGTACAAAAAACGTCGAGTGCATTTCCATGTTTTGTCTTCCTAGATGCGGTGTCAGCATTTATGGACAAGTTGCGCCTTCGCACGATGAAATTTTCGTGGCTAGTCTTGCGGTGAGAATGTGAATGTGGTAGAATGCCGGGCAAGATGGAGGAGGAAATGAAACCCGATGAGAGCAGCTTTGTGTCGGAGTACGCCGTCGTTCAATCGATCTTTGTCAGACACAGAAATTGCTTGCTTTTGCGGGCAGACTTTGCACCGCTTTTCGTGGGGTATTACCTGCACCGGATGCAGCATGCCATGCACCCGAGCGACGAGTCTGCAGAAGATTTCAAGGAACTCATGGCTTACTTCACCCTCTTTATGGTCTCGCGTCCATGGAACGAACACCACGCATGGACAGTGAATGTGAAGGCACCTAAATCGGTGAATATCTTTGTGGGGGGATCCTCCCTGACCGAAGATGTCGTGGGGCGTGTCTTTACGGAAGATGTGCGGGAAACCGACGTCACCATGCTTTACGCACAGAACATCTGCCGGGACCGCGAAACACACACCTCGGTGGTACCCGTCACGAGCGAGGGCGCAGCGGGGTGGACGGAGGAATACTTTCGTCGGAGTGAGCAGAGGCAAGCACGGGCTTTTCGAGGGCAGGGAGACGACTTCTACCTCGTGGTCGCCGAGCCGGACGCCGATTTTGATTGGCTTTCAGAACTCACTGTGGATGACGTGGTGCACACGGAAGAAAAAGAAGAGACCAAGCTGCTTGAAACGCGTCGGTTTACTTTCCGCTGCGGGTGTAGTGCCGAGAAAATTGCTCCCGTTCTCCACGCCATGCAAAAGGACTTTGCAGATGAACTCTCCGAGCAAGGGCAGTTGGAGGTTTCGTGCCCGCGCTGCGGTGTCAAATACACCATCACCGGCGAGATGATTACGGGCAATGATACCGCGCCTGATGCCTGTTGAGTCCATGCTGCAGGGAACGCCGCAGCCATACGGCACGATCTATGCTCTGACTGTAAATACGGTAGCGGGCAACGCCCGCAGACGCGAACCACTAAAAAGTCCCCGCGCCCTATCTCGAAGCAGGTTCTTTCTTCCCGTCGGTACTTGAGCTCGAAGTGGCTTCTTCCTCGCGGGGTTCAACCCAGCATTTGAGGGCACCTTCCGCGTAAGCACCGTAAAGAGAGGTGGGATCAATGTTACGCATCTCCGTGTAGATAGCACGGAGGAGGTGGACAGGTCCCTTCTCGCGGCGCACATGCCCGGCGTAGGCAGCCATGACCATTTGACGCTCGGTGAGGGAAAAGGAGCCGTTATTGAGGGTGGAACGGATGAAGTTATTGGCTTCTGCAATAGACATGATCTGGAGTTTCTCCACGACACCATTTTGTGAGGGATCAAAGAGGGTGTGACCGGGTACTTTGAGATCGGTGAAAGAAAGGGCTTCACGAGTGAGCTGTTCTTTGCGTTTTTCACTGGCTTTTGCAGCTTTTTCCACAAGCTTCTGCTGTTTATCAAAGTCCTGCAGGAGTTTACCGAGAGCCTCGGCAGTCTTGACGGGGTCTTTGATCACCTCACGATCGCGAACCGCTCCGCGCACATTACCGGCTCCATCCATCACCGCAAAGGAAGGGACGTTCCATATCCCACCGGGTAAACTGTGTTTCCCCATCACCTTCTCGTACTCGCGTTTTTCTTTCTCGTTGGGAAGTTGGTAGACGGGAATGGCGAGGAAAATTTCACCTCCTAGGACTTTAACGATATTTTTATCGCGCTTTTCAACGTACACTTCGTATGCTTTATCGCTTACCCTGTCGTAATTAACGCCGTAGCAGAAAACCACGATCGGTTTATCCTTACCGGCTTTTCTGAGAGCATCCTCGTAGGAGTGCGCCGTGGCAGCCCATGCCGTGCCCACCATCGCAACGAGCATGCCTATGACGCAAATGAAAAAATAAACGCTTCGTTTCATGATTCTTTTTTAGCTTTACCGTACACGTAGAAACCAACTATGTTTGCATGCTCCCACTTATCCCCTTCTCGCAGGAGTCGCACGTACCGACCGCTCGCCTGCGCATTCCTAAGATCAACGCGCATGATGGACCCATCTACATTCACCTTGCCGTCGGCGGAAGTCCAATTTTGACCATCTACAGACGACTCAATATGGAAGGGACGGTCATTTTTTATTTGCGTGTCGAAGAGTGCCACCACTCCGTTGAGATCGCTGTTATTTTCAAGTTTCACTACGATCCCATTCTTTCCTTCGAACTTGATGGGAATCTTGCCCCCGTTCTTCTGGAGTACCGCCCAGTGGAGACACGACTGCTTAGCTTGCTCTCCATCGAGGGTACAGGCAGTGGTAATAGAACCCTTGGCAGAAACGATGCGCCCCGAAAATCCACGGAACTTGAAGCGGTTTTTCGGAAAGTACTTCTTACACTTCTGCATGGCGAGATTCCCGATGGCTTGGAAGGTAAACGTATCGCCGTTTTTGGCAGCCGTAAGTATAGCCTCTCCGAGCCCTTCCCAAGTGTTATCCTTGTCCTTCTTCCCGCTCTGCATGCGTGCCATCGCCCGGGTTATGAGCTTACTGAAAGACTCTTGGAAAGCTGTAGATTGTTCCCCGCCGTTTTTACTCAACGCCGCCGCCTTATTCAATCCCCAAGTCAGGACGGGTCCAGAATAATCCGGTTTATCCATAAGGATGGAGAGACAGGTTTTGAGATAGTCGAGCCTCTCCGCATCTGTCGTGCATCCGTCAAATTGTGCATTCAGCAAAGGATCTATGTCCCATCGGTGTACCCCAAAATCCGGGCACTTTTTGAAGAACGCCGCAAACAACTTGTTGCGCTCCTTCTTATCCGGCATGAGCGGCAAAAGGTGCGGATATAAATAGCGCGCTTGGAATGTGGCAACGACGTCGTGGTACTTATCGGCCATCGTATCGACCATGTGCGTACAAAGCTCAATCCACCGTGTCTTATCATCGGGAGCTTTCTGCTTGAGGTATCCGGCGTATGCCACCCAAGTGGGCCAGTTGAGAGGCTGGGTCATCAAAGCAGCATCATAGCATTGGATGGCGGACTTCGTCATACGCTGCGAGGCAAGGAACTCTGCCATGGCAGTAAGTTGGTCCGAGATAAGTGTGGGCACAGCATCGGAGTACAGGTCCTGCGTGAGGATGAGGAACTCCCAATCATGCAACCCCCAGAATGTTTTGTGCATGCTGTGCTGCCAATATATCGAGTACCCCTTCTTCCATTCCGTCCCCACGCGCACCGTGTAGGCGCAGTGACCAGGCTCACCCATCGTCATGGCCGGGATGCCCGAAGCGAGTGCCCCATACGCTCCGTAGTGCGAGCAGGCCCCGCATACTCCGCCAATTTCGCGGTACGCCAAAGCAGTGATGTTATTTGTGTGCTCGAGTATGGGTTTCAGGTAGTCCGCTGAAAACACCGAATCCCCCGCCGCATTGCGCAGACGGTACACCAGCTGCCCGGATGCCCCCAAGTATTGTTCCACCGGCAAGCGCACATTATCGCGCTGCCACGCCAGCGACTGAGGGCTCCCCCACGAATTGCACTCACGGTTACCAGTTACCAGTCTGGTCTCCCAGTAGGCGAGATTGTCGAAAATCGTATTCAGGAGCCCATCACGTGCACTTGAGTTGTAGTACGTGAAGCGTTCCATCATATCTCGTTCACTCCACCCTTCGCGGGCAAACTCCGTGGCCGTTGTTGTGGCTATCCGCCGCACCGTCTCGTCATGGAGGTCTTCCGTGTGAGTCGAAAATATCTTCGCCAGATATTTCATCCCCTTGCCCATGCCCGCCGTATTGCCGGAGTACAGCGTGTTGGTGAGCCAACCCAAATCAGAGGAGAGTGTGATAAGCAGGGGCGTACCATTGCGCTTAGTGGTCACATCCTGCAAATTGCCGATGCCCGCACGTCGTATGAGCGTGATGAGTGCCAAATCTCGCCGATTCGCCGGGTCCTCAAGAAACTCCATCACCTTGTCGGCTGTGGGTGCATCACCCAATTTGGCAAGCATACGCCCCTTAACCGTTTGGTAGATTCCCTCCACATTTTTCCATGAATCCCCCTTGAACTCTTCGTTGACGTAATTAACCGGTTTCTTACTGTCACGCTCTCGTTCTATCGTGCGCGTCAGTTTTCTCAATGCCGCTCTGTTGGTTCCGACCGTGCGTGAGTCCATAGGTGCCGGCACCTTGGTCTGCCCGGCGACCTCGGGCGCATCCTCATCCTCCGTTACCCCCACCAGTGCCGGGTCGCAATCCGTAAATGTGTACGCAGAAAAATCACGCTCGGTCGCCGAGTCAAAGTTGTCATAGTCACTCTCGTCCCCGGCTGTATCGTCCGTCTCGGCTACTGCGTCCTTCCCATCGTCCTCAAACCCCTTTTGCCAGTCATCGTTAGCCGTCGCGTCATCGATAACCACACCGCGCGGTCGCGCAGGTTTGTTGGCATCGACCAGTTTGCGGTGTGCTTCTTGCTGCTCAAGACGTGCCCGGCGTTCGGCGTCCTCCTTCCCTTGCCTTTCTATGGCGAGGGTATCGCGCAGGTGCAGCACATCTAACAACATTCCCCCCAGCGGATAGCTGAAGAAACCAAGCACTATCGCTGCCACCACGGCTGCCAGTAATTTGAAAAGGTTTGATGTCATACTTGTTGCGTTATTATCTCCCGTGCAGACAACCTTCCCATTGTCCGGCACCTATTCTACACGACCATTGCCCACCTTGGCAAGCATAACTCACGCCGACAACAAAAAAATCTCATCCGCAGGGAATGTGATTAGAAGTAAGTTTCCGTCGCGAAGTGTACTTGTTGAAGAAAGGGAGATTTAATGGCGGATAGATTGTTCTGCTCATAGAAAAGGAGGATGGCTTTCTTGTAGTCCGAAGGATGAACGGGACGGAATGTGAGCGGACAGAACCGGTGTGCCAGAAGGAGAGCGTTACAGCAAAGGCACGCGGTGCGCTTGTTTCCGTCGGTAAACGGTTGAATGTAGCTGATGAGTGCAAGCGCGAGCAATGCCTTACTGAACACACATGACGTAGCATTGATGAGGTGGCAGGTCGCCTCCATGGCTTCCCGTATCTGAAATTCGTTGTCTAGGGGGCGGTAATTTGTGCCGATAATGCCGACACGCCGGGAACGCAGGTCACGCTCCACACCCAGATCACGAACGAGGATGCTGTGAATATCCTCCACGTGCGATACTGAGAACTCAGCGAGGTAATCCGGCTGAGATAGCAGGAAATCCAGTGCCGCCTTGTGATTGAGGATCATTGTTGCCTCATCGCGGGTGCGCCCCTCGGCAGTTTTCTGCTCCCGCAACAATCGCTCCGTCTCGAGCAGAGTGTAGGTGTTACCCTCAATCTGGGATGATTTCCAGCTCAGGTCTATGCCTAAGCGTGTGAGCTCTCGGTGTCACTCCGCCTCGCTAAGTTCTCCGTAGCGGTCGCGAAATTGTTCTTCCGCCTCTCGCATCTCTGCCAACTCGGACGCGGAAAAAATACGATCAACAACCTGCGGAAGCTCGTCCTGAATAAGTTGAAAATTAACATGTCCGCAAATCTTACGTTCGTCAATTTCCGCGCTGAAATAAGCATCGACATCGACCTCGCCCAGTACGCGATCGACGACACTGCTGCGGTAACGCGCCGCGCGTCCCTGTCCGATGCCTTCGATGACGCCTTCGGAAATCATGCCGCGCAATACTCGCTTAAGCGTTGCGTCACTCGCCTCCGCTTTCAGCTCTGCGGCAAGCTCCCTACGCCCCTTTTCCCCACCACGACGCAGAATTTCACTCGGCTCTCTCCGAATCCCTCCCGCTTTCATTTTTTTTCGGCTCAAAATTGCATTCCTTCGGGCTCATATTACAGAATATTTGAGCCAATTTGAAGCAAAATTTTCGATTTTTGGGCCGAAAAAAGTTTCCCCCGCCACCCTACTCTAAACTTTTATTTCCCTGAGTATGATTTTGGTTCACATCCAAAGAGGATGTTTCATCCAATACGGATTTGAAAAACCGACACCTCTGTGCGCACGTTTGGGAGTTTCTGCAGGCGATGTAAAAAGACTTACTATGCAATTTCTCCATTGACTATGCGGGGCAATGACTTTCATAAGTTGATAGCTGAAGGTTAGTGCAGCTGCCGTGGTATCCATGTCCCGCACGAGCTTTTCTCCCTTGCCCCCCGGTATCCACTGTCGGGTTGCATTGTCCCACCCATAGTCCCAAAGTGGATTCCTCCCGTTCCCTAGGATGAAGTGGTTACTCTTACTGAGCCAGCGTCTATTCCAGATGCGTGCTTGATGAGCGCAGCTGTTTCGTATATCATTTAGTAGCGAAATCCCGGAAAGAAAAAAATCAGGGTCATTGGACATGCCCATCGCCGCCGCAATTTTTGAAGTAATACAGGAGCTACTCTTGAAGCCTGAAGAGAGAAGCTTACGCATATTACCAAAGGACGTGAACTCAACAAAAATTCCCACAGGCAAAGCACGAACGTCTCCGTATAGCCTACGATAGCAGGCAACGTCCCTCGCGCCACTGGTCCGGTAGCATGTGTTCACCCTGAATAAAAAATCCCCCACCTTAAAGGATGAGCTGTAATTATTACTGCTTCGGTGGGGATAATCACTCTCTGTATCCTCCGACCAGAAACGGGCGGCGAGGGTGCGCAATGCCACTTCTATGCATGCTAACGCATCGAACACAACCCGGCGAAGGCGTTGGTCGAACATGTAGCGCATCATTATGTCTTCCCAATACGTCCCCGGATAAAAGAGAAGTTGCCTCCCCGGTTGAGCTCTGATATGATTCTTCCAATATGCTTCAAACCGGTGAAAGTTGATGTACTCGAGACTCTCCGCTATTTTATGGCAGAGTTCCTCATCGCTTAAACCGGCAGAGCTACGCATACCGGCATCTACGAGCATTGCCGCCTGTTTCTCATATATTGGCGTATATTTTCCCATACCCTTCCCTACCATGAGATGACCCCAGGCACTCGTAGCACCCGGGGTCAAATAAGACCGTGGTTTTTTCGCCGCAGCAGATGCAGCGTCACCCGGCACCACCGAGCAACCCACCTGGCTGACGGCACTCTACTACAATCCCCCTACCAAATCAAGTCTTTTTTGGGGAAAATTCATTTTTCCCTCCAAGAGAATAAAACGCTCCGTAATTGACGCTGCCTTCCTCCCCACCCAACATCACCGCTCCACCACTCCCACATCGTTCCCGCTTTACCTCCACATTCCGCACAACTCCGTTGCGCCTAACTCTAAAATACTTCGTACCTCGTACTTGGCGTTTGCCCTGCCGCCTACGGTTGTTCTTCTTCTCCTTTCTCCGCCCGGCACAATTTCCCCTTGCTTTAATGCTTTGTTCTGCTACAATGCTCTCGGCTCAGGAGGCGTGAGACCCACGTATTCCGAAGTCACTTTCGGGAGGCGGTAGCGTTACCGCAGGAAATAGATGGGAAAGGCTGTGCAAATCAGCCGCTGTGCCGCAA
>CAYRJI010000035.1:0-20178 GCA_964424645.1 uncultured Akkermansia sp.
GCCGGTAAGAAACGGTGGCTATCGCCTCGCGCAGCCAATCGTAACCCTGCTCCGGTCCGTAGCCATGAAATGTCTCCCGGTGGGCTTGGTCGTCCACCGCCCGGTGCATGGCGTCTATGGCCACCTGCGGGAGCGGTTCCGTGACATCCCCGATGCCGCAACGGATAATCTGCGATGCAAGCTCTGCGTGCTCCTTCGCAAAAGCTGCCACCCTGCGTCCGATCTCCGGAAAGAGATACCCCGCGCGCAATTTCAAAAAGTTATCGTTGATTCGTGCCATAGCGGGGGAATTATGCACCGACAAAGCCCAACCTGCAAGTAAAATTTCCTTACCGCCGGGCTGCGATTCCGGGGCTTGCAATGTGGTGGGTATGTGGTATCCTATGGGGGAGCTTATGGAAACGAACACGAAGGAATTGACCAATGAGATAGTGCAGCGTTCCGGCTGGTTGACGGCAGTCAGGATGGAAATCGGTAAAGTGGTTGTGGGGCAGCAAGCACTAATTTCTCGTCTCATACTCAGTTTATTGTGCAAGGGGCACGTGCTCTTGGAGGGGGTGCCCGGGCTGGCAAAAACCCTGTCGGTGAGAGCACTGGCGGGGACGATGCACGCGAGGTTTTCGCGCATACAATTCACCCCGGACTTGCTGCCTGCCGACCTCATAGGCACCATGGTTTACAACCCTGAGTTGCGGCAATTTTCACCGAAAAAGGGTCCCGTCTTTGCAAATTTGATCCTAGCGGATGAAATCAACCGCGCACCGGCGAAAGTACAAAGTGCGTTGTTGGAAGCCATGCAGGAGCGGCAGGTTACTCTGGGAGAAACGAGTCATGCCCTACCCGACCCCTTCCTCGTGCTGGCGACGCAGAACCCCATCGAGCAAGAGGGTACCTACCAGCTGCCGGAGGCTCAGTTAGACCGCTTCCTCTTCAAGGTCATCGTCGATTATCCCTCCCGAGACGAAGAGCTCCAAGTACTCACTCTCATGGGCAGCATAGCACCCAAACCGACGACCAAACCGGTGGTGGAGGTGCGGGACATCGAAGCATCTCGCGAGTTGATAGACCGCATCTTCATCGACCAAGCCGTGCAGAGCTACATCGTGGACCTAGTACGCACGACGCGCACCCCGGAGAAAGTGGACCGCAGTTTGGGAGGCATGGTGCGTGCCGGGGCTTCCCCGCGTGCTACCATCAACATCGCCTTGGCATCCAAAGCCTTGGCGTTCACCCACCAACGCGGCTACGTGACCCCGCAGGATGTGAAAGACCTCGCGCACGACATCCTCCGGCACCGCATCCTGCTCTCCTACGAAGCGGAGGCTGCCAACGTAACCGCAGATGATGTGATTGACCGCATCCTCTCCAAAGTGCCGGTGCCGTGACGCCCGGGCGCAGTAGACGCGATGGATAAGACGCAGGACATCATGCAGCGGGTGCGACGCATCGAAATGCAGGCGCGTCGCTTGGTGACTGCCACGTTCGCCGGGCTGTACCGCTCCGGGTTTCGCGGACAGGGGCTCGATTTCGATGAATTTCGTGAATACACGCCGGGAGACGAGCCGCGCTTCATCGACTGGAAAGTCACCGCCCGCACCGGCACCCCCTACGTACGCAAATTCCACGAGGAGCGCGAGCAGGCACTGCTTTTGGCTGTGGATGCCAGCGCGTCCATGCGCTACGCCGGTGGTATGAGCCCGGATTCCAAGCTGGAATACGCAGCACGCATCGCCACCACCTTGGCATACAGTGCGGCGTTGAACGGCGATAAGACGGGGCTGCTGCTCTTCGGATGCTCCCCGCATTTCTACCTGCCGCCCGCCAAAGGGGCGCGTCAGTACTTACGCGTCCTCCGCGCCATCCTCGCGGCACCACTCGGCGGAAAGGGCGAAGAGATGTCGCTCGTGGTCGATGAACTTCTGCGCACGCAGCGTAAGAAGACCCTGCTGGTCATGCTGAGCGACTTTCTCATCGCGCCGGACAAGGAAGCTATCGGGCGACTCAACTTTCGCCACGAGCTCATTCCCATGCGCGTAAACGACGCGCTGGAGCTGAACCTACCGGCGGCGGGTCGCATTCATGCCCTCGACCCCGAATCCGGCGAGCAACTGTGTGCCGACTTGAACAGTTCATCCCTACGTGCAGAGCATGCCCAATGCGTGCGTGCCCACTACGCCGAGTGGGACAAAATATTCGACCGACTCGCCATCGACCGACTTGAGCTCCTCACCCACGTCGACTTCATGCCGCGCCTGCGTGCCCTCTTCAAACGCCGCAGCCGTCTCTTTTTGCGCTGAATATGCCACCTTCACCCACGACGATAGTTGACAGCATACCGGAGCTCGAACCCGAGCTTCCCGCCGAGCAATTCGCGACGACAGACGCTTGGTGGTGGGTGGGTGCCGCAGTGCTCGTGCTCGCGCTCGGGGTGCTGTGGTTCATCCTCCGACGGCGGCACAGGGAACGCAAAGTTGCGCCGATTCCCCCGGCGCAGCAAGCCTTGGAAGCACTGGAGGAGTTGGAGAAAAACCGCCCGCCCCTCCTGCGGGAGTTCTGCCTGCAACTCTCTCTCATTCTGCGGCGTTACCTGCAGGGGGAACTGCACGACCCCGCGCTGTATGAAACCCACGAGGAGTTCAGTCGGCGCATCGACTCTCTCTCTGCCGTGCCGGAGCAGCTGCGCCTACCCGTGCAGGAATTGCTCGAGCAGCTCGCCGAATACAAATATGCGGCGAGCGACACACACGCCCCCGCCGAAGCCGATGCCCTCTGTGCCCGCGCGCGGGAGCTCCTCATCCGCATCCGCGATTTCACAGCCGCCCAACCTGCCGCGCAAACCACCGCGCAGGCTACTGAGCTGCACGGCATGCTGCCGCTGCTCGCCGCCGGAGCCGCCACGCGTGAGCTCGTGTGGGGGAGCCCGGAATGGCTCTGGCTCCTCCTCCTCACCGTGCCTCTCTTCCTCCTGAGAAGGCGTCGGGGAGCGGACGGTGCTATCTGTCTGCCCACGCTCTCCCTCGTTCGGCACCTGCTGCGCCCGCCGCACGCTCTCGCCGGACGCCTCGGTCCCATTTGTTATACCCTAGCCGCCGCGTGCATGATTGTCGCGCTCGCCCAACCACGTTGGCGGCACGAGCACGACGAGCAGAAGGTGAGCGGCATCGACATCATGATAGCCTGCGACCTCTCCGGGTCCATGGGGCTGCGCGACATGGTCTTTACCGTGCAAGAGGACGGGGGAAGTATCCGACGCGGGGCAGTAGCGCGACTCACTGCCGCCAAGTACGAGATCTCGAGATTCATCGAGGAACGCCCCAACGATCGCATCGGTCTGCTGGCGTTTGCCGGGAGAGCAAAGTTGTGCAGTCCGCTCACGCTCGACCACCAAATTCTGCGCTACATCATGGACCAATTTTACCTTACCGATGAGCGAGGGGAGCACCCGGGCTACGTACAACCGGACGGCACTGCCATCGGCACCGCTATCGCCGGGGCGGCTACTCGTCTCCATGAACGCCCGGATACCAAATCGCGCGTCATCATCCTTGTGACCGACGGAGCAAACAACAGCGGCTCTCTCTCTCCCATCGACGCCGCCAAGGAAAGTGCCAAACTCGGCATCAAAATCTTTACGATAGCCATCGGCAAGGAAGACCGGCTATCCCGGTACACGGCGGATGTGGATACCTTCGACGAGAAGACGCTGCGCGAGATAGCCGACATTACCGGCGGTCGCTTCTATCGAGCGGGCAGCGGGACCCAGCTCCAAGAAGCTTTCCGCAGCATCGATTCTTTGGAAAAAACGGATGCCACGCGGCGGCGTCTCGTCAGCTACGAAGCTCTCTTCACCTACCCGCTCCTCCTCGCCGCCCTCCTGATGACACTGGGTTATGCCGCCACGAACCTGCGAACACGCTTTGCACCATGAGTTTTCTGTATCCCGAGGTCCTGCTCGCTTTACTGCTCCTGCCGGTGCTCGGCGGGCTGGCGTACCGGGCATATCGTCGAGCGGGGCACGCTTGGCACGCGCTAGTGTCGGCAGACCACTTGGAACTCGTGCTGGCTCCCCCCCGATGGCGCAAGGTGCTGCCTCCCCTGCTGATGCTGCTCTCGCTCGCCTGCGTCATTTTAGCTCTGGCGCGCCCCATCAATGGGTACGAGGCGGGTCAGGCTTCCGCTACCGGTCGAAACTTGCTCATTGCGTTGGATATTTCACGTTCCATGGAGACGGCAGATGTGACACCCTCTCGGCTGGAGGAGGCACGCGCCGCCGCATACGAGCTCATCGATGCTCTACCGGGCGATAAGCTCGGGCTCATCGTCTTTTCCGGTGAGGCAGACCTCGTGGTTCCCCTGACTCATGACCACACCGCCCTGCGCGATGCCCTCGAGCAGGTCAACCGCGATTGGGCGGGCAGCGGGGGTACCAACTTCGACCAAGTCATCCGCTGCGCTGTCTCCACCTTTGCCCGCAGTGCCCCGGACGGTGCCAATGCGCTCGTCCTCCTGAGCGACGGGGAAGACACGGTGGACACGCCACTCACCGCCGCCCGCGATGCCCGGAAGAAGAACATCCTCGTCATCACCGTAGGCGTCGGCACTCCGGCAGGGGGTCCTATCCCCGACCCGAAGGGTGATAGCGGTCTCTGGCAGGATGCAAACGGAAAACACGTCATCAGCAAACTCAATTCCGCTTCCCTGCAACGCTTCGCGCAAGCCACGGGAGGGGGCTTCTTCCTGATGGGCTCCGGGGCTGACCTCTCCGCTTTTGCCCGTGAAACCGCTTCAAAGTTGACCGAACATGAAGAAAACTTCGACGCCGGGCGCACTCCCCACGACCTCTTTGCGTGGTTTGCCCTCCCGGCTCTCTTGCTCGCTCTGGCGGGGATCGTGCTCGGTACCGGGTGGCGTGCCCCACTGCGCGGCGGGGCGGGGCTCATCGCTTTGCTCACGCTCCTTTCCCCGGAGACTGCACGCGCCCAACAGCCGCCGACGGAGGCGTACGCCGCCGGTCTGTCCGCCCTGAAAGAGAAGAAAGCGGACGCGGCACGAGAGCTCTTTTCGGATGCCTTGCTGGCGGATGATCCGGAGTTGCAGGCAGCCGCCCACCTCGCCCTAGGCAATCAGCGTGCCCTCGCTTGTTTTGGTAAGCTGCGCGAGCTTTATTCCGGCGAAGCTGCCGCCAACCCTCCCTCCATCGAATCGCTGCAACAAATTGTGGACGAGCTCCAAACCGTCCTTCCTTCCTACCGCGATGCTCTTCAGGCAGACCCACGGCTCTCCCGGGCACGCCGCAACGCGGACAAGGTGCGGGAGCTCATCAAGAAACTTAAGGAGGAAATCGAACGCCTGAAAAACCGGCAGAATCAGCAAAACCAACAGAATCAGGAAGACAAGCAGGACGAGCAAAATCAGCAGGGCAAGGACAACAAAAATCAACAGGAGAAGCGGGACGGGAAAAATAAACAGGACAAGCAGGAGCGGGGGGACGGGCAGAACGAGCAAAACCAACAGGACAAGCCGCAGGAGCAGGATCAACGGGGCAAGGGCAACGACAAAGATCGGCGGGATCAGCAGGATAAGCAAGACGGGAAAAATCCGCAGGAGCAGCAAGGGCAGCAAGGTGAACAAGACAAGGGGGAGCAGAACCAACAAGACCGTCAAGAACAAGGGGATAAGCAAGAGCAGCAGAACCGGCAAGAGCAAGGGGACAGGCAGGAGCAGGAGGAGCAGCAGCCCCCGGGCGAGCAGGGTGCGAACCGGCAGCAGGCTCAACCGGCGGAGCTCAGCGACGAAGAAAAAGAGAAGCAGCGGGCAGCCGGTGTCCTGCGCATGCACGTCGATGAGGTCGGCGGGTCCCCCATTCCGCACGTCAATGCTCCTTCTCCTCGCCCGTTGAAAGATTACTAAACGAACAAAGATATGCGACATTTCATCCTCATGTTTCTCATCGCGCTCGGCATGGTGCAGCGTGTCATGGCGGAAGTCAGCCCGGTATGGTCCACGAGTGTAGCCGTGCCCGGCGAGCAGGTGATGCTTTACTTGCTGGATACCGAGGTGGGCGATGACTTTTTCAGCGTACGTGAGCAACCGCAGGTCCGCCAAGCCGGTGTGCGGGTCTTGCAATCCAAAGCCGGGGTCAATCCCCTAGACCCAAACCGAGCCATGGTTCAGGTATTGCCTATCTTGCTGCGCCCGGACAAAGCGGGAGTTCTCGAGGTAGGTGACATCACCGTAGAATACAAAAGCGGACGCAAGCAGTCGGTCAAAGTTCCCCCGCTTCCCGTGCTCTCCACATCTCAGATCAAGTGGTATGATACGCCAGTGCCTTACGGCGCGCTCTGGTATACCTCCCCGCAGGAACCCTACGTGCACCAGCCGGTGAAAGCCGCCCTCAAGCTCTTCATCCCGCAGGATTGCTTCATCAACAATCTCCCCCAAATGCAGAGCGTCGGCGTCAAAATCAGCACACTCCAACCTGTTGTTCAAGGTGTTATCGCCATTGTTCACGAGCAGCTCATGCAGTCTCCCTCTGCCTTTGCTCGCGGGCAAAATTGGCGTACTGCCGACTTTTGTGGGGAGCTTACCCCCTTCCGGGAGGGGAACACGGACATCATTGGAAAAATTCTCTTGGCTCGGCAACGCAGTTTCTTTTCTGTCAATCAACAGGAGGTTCCTCTCCCCACGCTCTCGCTCGCGGCTCTCCCCTTACCCCCCGGGGCTCCTGCCGACTTCTCCGACACGGTGGGCAACTACTCTCTGTCCGTCAAATGCGATGCCACGGCACTTGCCATGAACGAGGCGGTGGAAGTGCAGATCACCGTTCGCGGGAGCGGCAATCTGCAACAGCTGGCATGCCCCAAACCGGAAGATGCCGACTCTTGGAAACTCGTCCCCGCTACCCGCAAACCCATCGTTTCCGCCAACGGGGAAACGGTCGGCATGGTCTTTTCGCAGCTGATGCGTCCCATCGCAGAGGTCAGCGGTATCCCCGCTTTCTCCCTCAGTTACTTCGACCCCTCGACGATGACGTACAAACGCGTCGCGTCGGCTCCCCTAGCTCTGCCGTGGAAGGAGTCCGACAGTGCGGGGCTTCCCATGATGCAGAGCCCCGCAACGCCTCCGCCCGCAGGCAAAGTTCCCGTGGAAGAACTCTCGGATATTTACGACCTGATTCCGCCGGATGATGCCCCTCGCAGCATTTTTGTCTTGCCGCGTTTCCTCTGGTACCTGCTCTACTTACCGGCTTTGCTCATCTTTGCCTACCTGCTCCGGCGGGGTGTTTCGCGCCGCTTCGCGAGTATGTCCGCCGCACGCTCCCAAGAGCGTGAGCTGCTCGCCATTTCCCACGACTCCGACCCGCTGTCTTTTCTCAAGCGCATCGGTGCGTTCATTGAATCCAACATCCCGCAAGACCGACGCGATGCCGAACTCTCGCTCATTCTCCGGCGCAGGGATGATGAAGCGTTCCGTCCCGAGGCTTCGCCGGTCATTTCTGCGTCAGAGCGCAACTCGATGCTTCAATCTGTGCGCAAAGCACTTGCGCACGTCGCAAAAGTTGCGGGCGTGTTGCTGCTCGCCCTGCTGCCGCTGAGCAATGCGGACGACGGCTCCGTGCAGGAGCTCTACCGGGGGCGGCAATACTCGAAAGCCCTAGACTCCCTGCAGAAGCTTCAGCGTGAATCCGGTACGAATGACTCCCGTGCCGATGTCATCGCCTACGACATCGGCACCTGCCAGTACCGCTTGGGCAAACCGGGTCCCGCTGCTCTCTCGTTCGCCCGCGCTCTCTATCTCAATCCTTCCTTCCCCGAAGCCCGTGCCAACCTCGCTTTCATTCAGCGTAAGGAAGGTGCCCTCCTGCCCGTCCGTTCCGAGGTGGACCACCTCTTCACGCTCCTCTCCTGCTCGCATCTCTGGGTCGCCACCATCGTCTGTACTGCGGCACTCGCCCTCTGCATTGCGCTGCACCTGCTCCTGCGTCGCCGGGCTTCCGCCTGTCTCTCCGTTTGCTCTGCTCTCTTCGCCCTCCTCTCTCTGCTCTGTGCCCTCGATTGGGTGTATTACGGCACGCGTGAATCTGCCGACCTCGCATCCCTGCCCCCATCGGACCTCGCCTACGTCCTGCAAGCCACCCCTCTCCGCTCTGCCGCTGCCCCGGATGCCCCTGCCCTCATGCAGCTCACCCCCTCCTCCCCTGTCCGTCTCCTCGCCCACCGTGGCTCCTTCAGTTACATCGAAACTGCCACCCATCAACGCGGCTGGGTCACTTCCGCATCCATCGAATCTCTCTCCCCCGACTCCCCTCCTCGGCTGCCCATTCTCCTGCGCCTCCGCTGACCCACCACGCCAGCTGTGCCACTTCCCGTACTTCTTGTGTCCTCTCTTGTCCCAAGATAATTTTTGAAAATCGCTGCAATACCGATCCCCTGCGCATCTCCGTTGCGCTTATCTCCTTCACTTCGTACCTCGTACTTGATCACCTTCGTGTTGCCACGTGACGAAGTTACCGCTCTACTCTGAGTGTTTAATTTCTTTGGGACAGATTTGGGGTCTGAAGTTTCGAGATTCAAAAAGACTTTACACGCTTTGTAGAAAAAGGTATACTTACTCCCGCACGGGTACGTGCAAATGTCGGTTTATTGTGATGTGATTCGTCAGGGAGCATTCCCATTTCCATAGAACAAATGCGACGCGTATGAACAAAGCTCTTAGTGCCACCGTTATCATTGCCGCCATTCTTCTGTTTTGCTTTGAATGGGATTGGATGCGCGGTCCCATATCTATTGGTTTCCGTACTTCTCTGATGGACTCGACCACCTGTGTCCTACAGGTGGCAAACAGGTCCACTTCGGAGGCATTGGATGTCAGCGTGAATGTAAGTGGAGATAACGAACGAGCAACGCGTTTTTTACTCCCGCCTCTGGAAACGAAGGAGCTGGGAATTCTCGAAATGGGCACCGGTTTTAAACCCGGGGAGTCTGTCAGCGTGTCTGTGCATGGTTACCTACTTAGCAGGAAGTGCACAGTCCCCGCCGCGAATTGATGCCCGACTCACGTTCGCCCCGAGAAACTTCCCGATAGGTCTTCTCACCTCGTAGTGAAGCTCCCTCACCTTTCTCTGCGACAAAACCGTCGTGCATCACTGAACGTTTTATTTCCACACCTGTCCCAATAAAATTTTCGAAAAACGCCGCCATGCTAATCCCCATGCGGGTTACAGACGCTCTGCGTGCTAGGGGGCTTCAACATCACGGGTGCATGAATTTAGTTCCCACACGTCGTTTCTGCTTTGCCTTCTCCCGCCATACCCGCGCAACTCCGTTGCGCCTAACTCCTTCACTTCGTACTTCGTACCTCGTACTTCCATTCCCCCGTGTCTTCCTGCCTCAAAGTCACCGCTCACCACTAAGTCTTTAATCTATTTGGGGCAGATGTGGGGCGCATGTCGGCACTGTGGATTATGCTTGACTGTCGGGTGTAAAGCCGGTAGAATGGCGCGCGTGCAGTAAAGCGGAGCCGATATGTTGAAATATTTGAACGAGATGACGCAGTCGCCTGTGTTTTATTTTGTGACAGGCATCCTGCTGCTGGTGCTGTTTTTCTGGTATATGGCATCAGAAAACGACAAAATGAAGCGCAACGCCGGAACTTTCTTTATCATCGGCTTGGCATGCTTTTCGATTATGTCCTTGCTTGTGAACGGTATGCACTATGGCATCGATATACGCGGCGGGGTGGAGCTAACACTCGAGGTGCAGCCAAAGTTGGATGACCAGACCGGGATGCAGACACCGCCGAGTGAGGATGACATGCAGCAGGCTTGCAATATACTGGGCGAGCGTCTCAATTCCACCGGCACGAGCGAGGTGCAGATCATCCACACCAACAACAAGATACTCATCCAGATACCGCAGCAGGATACGCAGGACGAGAAAGCCAACAAGGAAAAGATCGATGCGATGGTGAGCATGCTCACCCGCATGGCGAAGTTGGAGTTGCTGGCTGTGCACCCGGATAACGAACGCTTGATTGCGCAGATGGAGAGTGTGAACCCCACGACGGGCAAACCCGTGGTCGACTTCGATGCCTACATTGCTGCCCGCAATAAATACTTGGATGCACAGAAAGCCGGTGACAGCAAGGGACGCGCGCCCATGCTCCGCATCCCCGCTAAGATGGGATTGAATGATTACCAGCTGCTCCCTTATCCCATAACGGACGACGAAACCGGTGAACCGGTGTTGGATGAAACCGGGCATCAGCGGCTGCGCTTCATTGTCCTCCAAAAGCCCCACGCTGCCATGCAGCAGGATGTCTACATCACCGGTAAGGAGGTATCATCCGCCCACCCGGATTATTCCCGGCGTGGCTACGTCAACGTGACGCTCAACCGCGCAGGAGCCGGGCGCATGGGCAAACTGACCGGCAAAATGATTAAGGGGCGTGACCGCTTGGCTGTGGTCCTGAACGGGCAAGTGAAGTGCGCCCCCGTCGTGCAGGCAACGCTGAGCAAAGATTTCCAAATATCCGGACTCAATGCCAAAGGTGAAGCCGAGGATATCTCGAAAGCACTTGCCAATCCCCTCTCCAGTGACCTGAAAGTGGAAGGACGCAAGGATGTGAGTGCCCAGCTCGGACAGAGTGCGCTGGAGCAAGGTACCTTTGCCGGTATTGTCGGGCTGCTCGCCGTGTTTGTGTTCTGCTACTGGTACTACAGGGTAGCGGGCATCGTGGCGATGGTGGGATTGGCACTCAATGCGTTGACCTTGGTGGGGCTCATGAGCTTGTTCGGCTTCGTGTTGACGCTGCCCGGCATCGCCGGTATCGTGCTGACCATGGGCATGGCAGTGGATGCGAACGTGCTGATCTACGAGCGCATGCGCGAGGAACGGGCGGCGGGTCGCCCCTTCCTTAACAGTCTGCGAGTAGCGTACGAAAAAGCATTTTCTGCCATTTGGGACTCGAACATTACCTCGCTCATCACAGCCGTCATTCTCTTTTGGTTGGCAAGCGGTTCCATCAAGGGTTTCGCCGTAACCACCAGTGTGGGCATCATCACATCCCTCATCGGAGCCATCGTGGTGACGCGAGTGCTCTTCTTCTGGGCAGAGCACACGGGGATACTTCGGGAGTTCTCTTTCGGGCATGCCCCGTTTCAAGATAGGAGCTTTGACTTCATGAAGTGGCGCAAGGTGGCTCTCACCTGCTCCGTCGTGGTGATTGCGGGTTCCCTGCTCTACGCCGTGTTGGTGAAGAAAGATGCAGCCCTCGGTATTGACTTCACCGGCGGCTCCACAATCACCTACGTGCTGAAACCCGATTCCGTCGTAAATTATAAGCAGGTGGAAGATGCCGTGATGGGCATGGAACTCTCCAAACTCCCCACCGTGCAGGAATTCAACAACGCCGGTACCGACCGCAACATCAAGATACGCTGCGCCACCAAGGCTGAGGCTGCACAAATCGACACCATGCTCCGCGAGAAAGTCCCGGGCATGAAAGCCGTCCCCCTGCCCTCGGTGGATGAGGTGAGTTCCTCGCTCGGCTCTACCTTCTTCCGTACTGCTATCTGGGCGTTGTTGGCGGGTCTGGCGGGCATCACCATTTACTTGGCAGTGCGCTTCGAATGGAGTTTCGCGGTCGGGGCTCTGGTGTCCACCGCCCACGACGTTCTGGCGATCTTGGGACTCGTCATCCTGATGGGTACAGAGTTGAGTATCATCCACATCGGTGCTTTCCTCACGGTAGCCGGTTACTCGATCAACGACACGATCGTCATCTTCGACCGTATCCGCGAACGTCTGCGCTATGCGGACTCCAAGGATAGCTTGGGGGACATCATCAACGAGTCCATCAGCTCCACCCTTCCGCGCACCCTGCTCACCTCCCTCTCCACGCTGGCTGTGCTCGTTGCCCTCATTGCGCTGGGAGGTCCCGCCATGCGAGATTTCTCCATCACCATGATGCTGGGAATCGTGGTGGGCACCTATTCCTCCATCTTCATCGCTGCCCCGGTGGTTTACATGTGCGACCGTCGTAATATGCTGGTACGCGAGGTTCAGGCGGCTGCCCAAGCGGACTCAAGCGTGTGAGGCATGGCGGCAAAACGCGCAGGGCACGGTGGTATCCGGGTGGCGGTGTGTGCCGTGCTCTTTGTGGCAGCACTGGTGGGAGCGGTGGTATGCGGGTTGCGTATGGATGCCGCCCGCGATGCAGCCCATGAGACACATCTGCGTCGGCTGATTTACCTGCATTTCCTACTTTCCCAGCTGGTGGTGTTTGCTGCCGTCGCGCTCGTTTGGGCGGCGCACCGTCGCTGGCGTCGCTTCTACCTCATTGTAAGCTACAACGAGCAAGGGATGATGCTCGACCCACCCGGCGTGGTCATGCCGCCGCAGAGGGTGTACCGCTGCCACCTGCGCGGCATATCAAAGGCTGATTTACCCCCTTCCGGTGCACCTGTGTTGGTGTACCCCATGTTCATGCTGAGCGGCAAATCGAGCGGGGGGAAACTGGAGCAGCTGTTGCAACAAGCGTACGCCGACTCTCCGCACCCTCCCAAACTATATTTCCAGCCCGTTTTGGGTGCTTCCCCTTGGCTGGCTCAGGCTGCGGCACGCCATATCCGCCCCCTCTTGGGCGCAGACACCGGGGTCTTGGTGGTGGCACATGGCTCAAATTTGGCCGAACCTCCGCCCGAACCCGCCCTCTTTTGCCGCCGTTTACGCGAGCTCCTTCCCGATACGGAGGTTAAACTGGGCTTCTTCAGGCAGCAACCCGATGCACGTGCGGTACTGCGCGAGATGCTCGCCCGGCATGTGCTGCTCCTACCCTTCCTCCTGACGAATGGGGTACATGCTCAGCGCGACCTGCCCGCGCAGCAGGATGCGCAGTCCGTCGGCAAATCTTTACAGAGGTTGCCGGTAGCGGCGGAATTACTCTACCGAGAGAATCATGATGAAACTGGTTGTTAAAGTCAGTGCCGGTGCGCGCCGCAACGAAGTCCTAGGCTGGGAAGCGAATTATCCCGGTGTCGGTCGCGTCCTGAAGCTCAAAATTGCCGCACCTCCCGTGGAAGGTCGCGCCAACAAAGCCATCGAAAGTTTCTTGGCGTCTCTCCTTCACCTTCCTAAGAATAGCGTACGCATTGTGCAGGGTACCAGTGCCCACATCAAGCTCATCACGCTACCGGATAACACAAATTTACGTATCCTTTCTCAGTAAATTCAGTGTACGTACATCCGTGGATACGTGTGCAATGCCATCTATTTGCTAAAAAAGAATCCTAATCTGTGCCACACCTGTCCCGATAAAATTCTCGAAAAACGCTACGATTCCAATCTCCATGCGGGTTACAGACGCCCTGCGTACCAAGGGGCTTCGACCTCACGGATGCTCTGATTTATTCTCCTCGCGTCGTTTCGGCTTTGCCCCCCTTCCAACTCCCCTGCGCAACTCCGTTGCGCCTATCTCCTTCACTTCGTACCTCGTACTTCCATTCCCCCGTGCCTTCCTGCCTCAAAGTCATCGCCCACCACGAAGCTCGTATTTTTCTTGGGACGGCTGTGATTTATTTGGGACAGATGTGAATCTGTGCTTGAAACTTTTCATGTTTGTTTTATAATGTCACTGCAACGATGGACCGGTGACTATGATTAAAGTACGCATCACACTCGGTAACGGAGAAATTGCAACCTACGCATTTGCGTTGACAGAGGGCATGCAGTTGCGCATCGGGCGTGACGCTTCATGCGACATTGCCCTGCCGACAGAAAGCTATATGTCGCGCGTGCATTGTTTGATTTCCTACACCAACGGACAGCTCGTCATTCAAGATAATCAATCCAGTAACGGAACTTTCTTGGGAGATCAACGCATCGTTACCGACTTTTTGGTGATGAACCAACCTTACCGCTTCGGCAGCTGCACGATGGTGGTCAGTGAGGAAGCGACGCCGGAGGACAGCTCGGTGCCGCTCCCACCCGGGACTCCTCCCGCTCAGCAGACGGCATATCCGCCCTCTACACCTGCATATCCTCAACCTCAGGCGTATCCGCAAGCTCAGGGATACGTGCAACCGGAGGCGTATCCACAGCAACAAACGTATCCGCAACCCTCGGGGTATCCACAGCCTCAGGCGTATCCGCAGCCACAGGGTTACCCTCAGCCTCAGGTATACCCGCAGCCTCAGGGGTACCCCCAACCCCAAGCCTATCCACAGCCTCAGAGTTACCCTCAGCCTCAGGCGTACCCGCAGCAGCCTCAGAGCTACCCTCAACCCCAAGCGTACCCACAGCCACAAGCCTATCCACAGGCTCAGGGATACCCCCAGCCGGAGGCTTATCCACAGCCGCAAGCCTACCCGCAGCAGGAAGCCTACCCTCAACCGCAGGCATACCCTCAACCTCAAGCCTATCCGCAGGCTCAGGGGTACCCCCAGCCGGAGACTTACCCGCAGCCGCAAGCCTACCCGCAGCAGGAGGCATTTCCGCAGCCACAAGCATACCCTCAACCTCAGGTCTATCCGCAGGCTCAGGGATACCTCCAACCGGAGGCTTACCTGCAGCCGCAAGCCTACCCGCAACCGGATGTAACGCCTCAGCCTCAGGCATATCCCCAGCCGGAGGTAGGTCCGCAGCCCCAAGCGTACCCCCAACCGGAAGCATACCCGCAACCGGATGTAACGCCCCAGCCTCAGGCATATCCCCAGCCGGAGGTAGGTCCGCAGCCTCAGGCGTACCCCCAACCGGAAGTCTACCCGCAACCGGATGTAACGCCCCAGCCTCAGGCATATCCCCAGCCGGAGGCAAGCTCTCAGCCTCAGGCGTACCCGCAACCCGAAGCCTACCCGCAGCAACCGAATGTGACGCCTCAGCCCCAAGCATATCCTCAACCGGAGCCTTTCCCTCAACCCCCACCGACAGAGTATCCGCAGCCGCAGGTTTCGCCCGAAGCGTCAAACCCTCCGGTGCCTGAAACATCTCCTGTTGAGAAACCCGCCAGTGTCGAGGAAATGCTCGTCAATGAATTGGTGCAGGAAGATGAGTCGGAGGAAACGAGAGGGAGCAGGTGGGGTAGCATCCTTGCCTTGGGTAAAGAAAAACTGGGGAAATGGACTTCCGAATTGAAAAAACTGCGTAAGCGCAACCCTTCCGCAGAATCCGCCCGACCTGCCGAGCCCGGCACCAAAAGCACCCCCGTAGAACCAGCCGACCCCGGCGGCATGGCATCGAAAATCCCTGCCCCGGAACCTCGGGCAGAGTCTTTGCCGCCTCAGGCACCCTCGGTGTCGCCTCCCCCTTCAAATGTTTCGGCTCCGAAACCTCTCCAATCCGACGCAGCACCGGCTAAGGGCAAAGTGGTGGTGCGCAAGCGATCAAATAAGACCAAGCGTGCCCCCACCCCGGAGCTTCAGGTAGTAGGGTTGCCCGGTCTGTTCATACATTTGCCGGTGGACTTCGAGCTTCAATTTCGCGTCACAGCCTCCGCCCCTCGCTTTGAACAGGATACCCCTCTGCGGTTTTTCGTGCGGACGCAGCGCGATTGCCGCGTCTACATCGTTGCGCACGATTGCGAGGGGGGAGCAGAACTCATCGTCCCCGGGGAAGAGGATACCGATAACCTCGTCTTCACGTCCGTCGAAGCCAAATTCCCAAATGTCGGGAGTGAGGATTACCACATGGTGATTGAGTCTCCCTGCGGGGCTGAATCTGTCGTACTTGTCGCAGTCGGTACGACAACAAAGTGCGACTTTGTAAAGGAACTGCGCGATAGCATCAAGAAAAGTACTCCCGGGCAGGCTCCCGGTCTGCTGGAAAAGAACGCAATCGATGCCTACATGGCTAAGCACCCCAAACAAAAGGACGTCCCTTGGTCGAGTGCTGTCCTGAACTTTACCACCGTTCCGAAACCGCAATCCGCGCTCCAACCCTCTCCCTGAGTCCCGCCCCGCCGCACCTTCATCCCGGGGGCGTTTTCGACCTGCCCGGTCTACTTTTCTTTGCGGGAAGAAAGTTGGGTCAGTTGTCGGATGATGTTGCTGATCTCCCCGACCTGCTCTTTCGTGGGAAGTGTTGCCTCCGGGAGTTCCATCGCACGCGTGAGTTCATTGAGGAGTTCCAACATGCGGTCCGCGTGCATGTTTTCGGCGGTCTTGGGATTCAGACCGCCCAGTATCTCCGCAAAATACGAGGGTCCGTCGGGGTAGAAAACAACTGCCGCCTGCTTGGCATCAAACTTCGCGAGTATAGCAGCTGTGGCACCCTCCAGCGCACGCACCCACCCACCAAGCGCGATAAGGTGTGCTAAGTCGGGGTCGCGCAGGGAAACAAGCTCGGCATTGACATCATCTTGCGTACTGGCTAGGTTCTTCTTAAACTCCTCGATCTGCCCTTTTTCCGCATTCTCCAAAAGACTTGCGGAGTGTGCATTCATCCGCTCTCCCACGCCGAGTGCCTTCCCGAATCGCGCCAGTTCCAGTGCGATGGGTTTGATGTCGTTCATGTGCCCGCTGCGCACGGCGATAAAACCGTCGGCCATAAGGTAGCCCATTTCGAGTGCAAGCTGCCCCGGCTCCGTGGATAGCTTCTCCGGATGTTTGCGTAGTACAAATTTTTCAGGTATGGCGGGCAAGTTGTCCAACTGCGCAAAGATTTTGCTGATGGAGGGAGCCGTGTACACATTGATGCCCAGCTCTTGGTTGATCATGGAGTCATCGAGCCCGGAATCATCCCGAAACATCGCCGGAATTTCACCGGGTTTGCGCACCCCCTGCGTCTTCTCTTCCTCCTCCTCTTCGTAACCGGGTGTTCCATCGCTCGCCTCTATCTCCTCCTGCGCCGCACCCGCTGCTTGCTCGGGGGCTGCCGCCCCTGCCTGTCCCACCCATACACATACCATACACGCGAGGCAAACGACCGCCCCTGTAGAGCATATTTTGATAACTTTCATACCTGTTTGGTTTAATAGACGCCGGTGTTTCGTTAGATTATGCTTGACTCTCCCCGTATTTTACCTTAGAATCAGCCCACGTCAAGCTTATCTTTTCAGCTGACAGAAAAAAAACACTCTCATCAGATGCCCCACACTTCAAAATTTCTGCTTGCAGCCATCCCCTTCAGTTATCGATGTCTTCGCTCGTAAATCGTAGGAGGAAAGGGGTAGGCTCGGCGTCTCTGTGCATTTCCCTCGATTGTTCACGCGCATGAACGAGCAGGTCCCATGGTTCAGTGTGATATGGTTGGCAGCGTACTTCGGTGTTCTGTTCTGTATGGCGTGTTTTGGTATGCACCGGCTCCTCATGGTTGTTTTGTACGTGGTACATCGCAACCATCTTCCGAAACCGAAGGGAGAATGGGACGAGCTGCCGGTGGTAACCGTGCAGTTGCCCATGTTTAACGAACGCTTTGTCGTGCAGGGTCTACTGCGCAAAGTGATGGCTATCGATTACCCCAAGGATAAACTCGAAGTCCAGATTCTGGATGATTCCACAGACGACACTTGGGACCTCTGCAAACAGCAGGTCGAACTTTACGCCAAGCAAGGTTTCGATATCAAATGCCTTCACCGTACCGATCGCACGGGCTTCAAAGCGGGTGCCCTCGAAGAAGCCAACAAAACGGCTCGCGGTGACTTCTTGCTCATCCTCGATGCAGACTTCCGCCCGGAACCCGACATCCTGCGCGTGGTGATGCCCTTCTTCACCGATGAAAAGGTGGCTTTGGTCCAGACACGTTGGGGGCACATCAACCGTCGCAAAAACGCTTTAACCCGTCTGCAATCTGTTTTCCTAGACGGGCACTTCGCCCTCGAACAACTCTGCCGCAATAGGTCCGGTCGTTTCTTCACATTCAATGGCACGGCCGGGGTCTGGCGTAAATGTGCCATCGATGATGCCGGCGGCTGGGAACACGACACCATCACGGAGGATATGGACCTCTCCTACCGTGCCCAAATCAAGGGTTGGCACTTTGTTTATCTTAATGATTATGTAACCCCGGCAGAACTCCCGGAGGATATCGACGGCTTCAAAACTCAACAGCACCGCTGGACTAAGGGCTGCATCCAAGTGTGTCGCAAATTACTCGGCGTTATCTGGCGTTCCCCCATTCCCTTCAAAGTGAAATTAGAAGCTACAACCCACCTCACGTGTAACTTTTCGTACCTTGGGTTGATTCTGCTCTGTGTGTTGGTGATGCCGATATGCACCGGCTTGGTGAAGCCCGGCGGTGATTGGAGTTGGGAGTCCCCACGTATGTTGACCCTTACCTTTACCCTTTTCTTCTTCGCCACTGTCTCTGTCAGTATTTTTTACGTGCTCGCAGAATTCATTGTCCGTCCCAAGCACTGGTGGATGGTGTTCTTTATGCTCATCCCCCTCATGGCACTTGGCGTGGGTATGGGGGTCAACAACGCAAAGGCCGTCCTAGAGGGTATGTTCGGGAACAATGCTGTGTTTGAGCGCACACCCAAGTTCGGCGAATCCGGTCAAGATCAACTGGAGGTCGACCAGCGCGCCAAGGGTTACAAAGCCCTTAAGTCCGGCGTTGTCCCCGTCATTGAACTTTTGTTCGGTCTCTTCTTTTTACTCGTAGAGATCGTCACCCTCTATTATGGCGTCACCGTAAACCCCATGGGTTTGGTCAACTTTGTTCTCATGAGCCCCTTCCTAGGCTTTTTCTACACGGGTGTCGGCTCGCTCCGGCGTCTGTTTCAGGGTATGCTCCGCCGTCACCACCCACCCGCCTCTGCATTATGAACCTATTCTCCCTCCGTAAAGTCATGTCTTGCCTAAATCAATCGTCAATCGTCCGTCAATCGTACCGGTGCCCGGGTGCGGGTCTCGCGGCGTGCTTCCGAATCTTTATCTGCGCCCTCCTCTGTTTGCTCGCTTCCTGCAGCCACAGCAGCAGGGTTGCGGAGCCCCCCCCCCGCGCCGTCGTGCGGGACGGAGTGGCTATCACCCTGCGCGACCAGAAGCTCACGGTATTTCGCCGAGGGAAAAGAGTAAAAGATTACAGGATCAGCTCATCCAAGTTCGGAATGGGAAGCAGGTACGGGAGTAACCGTACTCCGCTGGGCGTCCATGTTGTCACCGGGAAAGTGGGTGAGGGTCAACCGGATGGTATGGTTTTCAAAGGGTGCCGCCCCACCGGTACAGTTGTCCCGGCAAACAGCGGGCGCGACCCGATTGTCACCCGTGTAATTCAGCTCGCCGGTCTCGAAGCTTCCAATCGAAATTCTCATAACCGCCGCATTTACATCCACGGCACCCCCGAGGAGCGTCTCATCGGTCGTCCCGCATCTTACGGCTGTATCCGTATGCGCAGCAGGGATGTGCGCGATCTCTTCCCGCGTGTCTATCGCGGCATGCCGGTCGCTATCGAAAGTTGCTCGCAGTCCACTTACTTGAAAGCGGAAGAGGAGCAGACCCTGTCCATTGTCGTCCCAGATGCGCTGGTAGCTAAATTGCCCACCGATAGCGGGCAGCGTCGCTACGTGCAGCGGTATAGTCCGCGTCGTTCTCACGCTCGGCGTCATTCATCTCGGCATGCACGCATTGCCCGTCTTTCCGGTCGCCGACGTTCCTCATCGGGACGTCGCGTAGCTTGGCGTCACTAACTGCACGTTCAATAGACACGAAATAAATAATGGAGACGCTGTATAATATTCTGCATACTGTGGGGCTCATCGTAGTCGTCGTGCTCTTTTTCAACTTCATGATATTTGTGCATGAATTGGGGCACTTTCTTGCCGGTAAATGGCGCGGGGCATACATCGATCGCTTCCAGATATGGTTCGGACGCCCCGTGTGG
This sequence comes from uncultured Akkermansia sp., assembly GCA_964424645.1. GTDB lineage: Bacteria > Verrucomicrobiota > Verrucomicrobiia > Verrucomicrobiales > Akkermansiaceae > Akkermansia. The sequence goes on from CAYRJI010000035.1 coordinate 19,818, forward strand.
CAAAAAAAGATCTGGGGTGTTCAGTGGGGACTCGGCTGGATTCCCGCCGGCGGCTTTGTCTCTCTCCCTCAGCTGGAGTCCATGGAGGGTATTGAGGGCACGGCTAATCTCCCGGCCGAGGGTTTGAAACCCCTCAAGCCCCTCGATAAGGTGATCGTCGCGGCTGCCGGTCCACTTTTCTCTCTCTTACTCGCCTACGCTTTCGCCGTCGTGGTGTGGGTGGTCGGAAATCCGGAGGTTGACCCCATCCCACCGCAGGTGGGCTACGTCCTGCCCGGTAGTCCCGCAGAAAAAGCCGGTATCCTGCCGGGGGATACGATCCTCCGTGTGGACGGACATCCGGTTTCGGAATGGTCGGGGC
>CAYRJI010000036.1:0-19888 GCA_964424645.1 uncultured Akkermansia sp.
CGATGATGAATATGGTCGAGAGCGTAAATATCCACCCCGGGTGCATGACGAGGTTACCCACATCCAGCCCTATGGATGAGGGATTCTCCAGCGTTCGCGTCAGCAGAAACCCCTGCACGATGGCGATGATGATTGCCAAAATGCGCGTGTAGCGCGTCATCTTCTGCCGTCCCCCCTCCTCTTCCAACATCTTCTTCCACGACGGCAACACGGCTCCCATCAGCTGCGTCATAATCGACGCAGAGATGTACGGCATAATCCCCAAAGCAAATATACCGCACTGCTGCAACCCACCACCCGAAAAAATCGTGAGGATAGCACCCAGTGCCGCCAAGGGTCCCCCCTCTTCTGCCGCTTGTTCCTGCAAGTAGGTCGTCAGAGCATGTACATCCACCCCCGGCAGCGGCAGATGAACGCCCAGCCGCACGACGACGATGAGTGCCAGTGTGAAGAGGATGCGACTCCGGAGCTCCGGAACCTTCATGGTGTTGGCAAAAGCTGCTATCATAGAGGATGGCGAATAAATGGCTTGTGTTGAGTGGGACGTCCTTCTCCCTGTTCACCCGCTACGCGCACGCACGCGCCGCCCCTGCGGTATCCGCCGCGCCCGGCAAGTCGCCCCCGCCGAGCACGCCGGGTTGTGTGCGCGCGTCCAATCAACTCTCTGCGCTCCGGCTGAGCACCGTAAGTGTGCCCCCTGCAGCCGCCACCTTTTGAGCGGCAGTCGCACTCGCCCGGTCCACACTCACATTCAGTGCCTTGCTCAACTCTCCGTTCCCCAAGAGTTTCACCGCATCACACCCCCCTTTCACGAGCCCGGCAGCCCGCAGTTCTATCTCAGTCACAGTGTCTCCCGCATTGAATGCTTTCTCGAGTTGGTCTAGGTTGACGACGGCGACGTCGGCACGGTAGCGCGCATTGCTGAATCCCTTCTTGGGGAGGCGGCGATGCAGCGGCATCTGCCCACCTTCAAAACCCGGTCGTATCGAGCCCCCGGAACGTGACTTCTGCCCCTTATTCCCCTTTCCGCAGGTCTTCCCAAGTCCCGAGCTCTCTCCGTTCCCTATGCGCTTCTTGCGGTGCCTAGACCCCGGAGTTGGTTTGTGTGTGTGAAGTGTTAACATAATCGTGATGTACTACTGTTAGTTTACACAGTTTCCTTTTCCTTCTTCTTCTTGCCGCGCGCCGAAAGCACTTGGTCCGCCGTGCGCATGGTGAGCATCGCCTGCATCGTGGCTTTCACCACATTAGCCGCATTGGATGAACCCAGTGATTTGGCAATCACATTGCTCACCCCCGCTGCCTCCAACACCGCCCGCACTTTCTCCCCTGCCACCAATCCCGTCCCCGGTGCCGCCGGCTTTAGCACGATCTTCGCCCCGCCAAATTCACTGTATATCTCGTGCGGCAAGGTCTCATTGACCACAACAACACTCTTCATCGCGCGCTTGGCTGCATCTGTCCCCTTCCGTATCGCATCAGATACTTCGTTGGCTTTCCCAAATCCGTACCCCACCTTCCCATTGCCGTCTCCCACAACGAGGAGCGCGGAAAACGAGAAACGTCGCCCGCCCTTCACGACCTTCGCACATCGATTGACGTAGACAACCTTCTCGACGAGCTGCGGTCCCTCCTCCGAGGGCGCATCTGAGCCCCGACGCGATGCCGATCCATCCCGTCTCCCGGGTCGCTGCGCACCGCGCGGAGCAGCCCCTCCATCCCTGCGTCCACGTACCCCACGGACCTGCCGGGTTTCCGGTGCCGCCGCCGCAACTGCGGCAGGTGCCTCTGCGGTAGGCGTAGCCGCAGCGGGTGTCTCCGCAGCGGGTGTCTCCGCAGCGGGTGTCTCCGCAGCGGGTGTCTCCGTAGGAGGTGCCGCTACAGTAGGCGTCCCTGTAGCAGGTGCTTCGGCAGGTGCAGTCCCTGCATTTTCCTGTGTTTGTTCCGTACTCATGAATTCTCAACGATTAAAATTGAAGTCCTGCCTGCCGCGCCGCGTCGGCGAGGGACTTTACCTTGCCGTGGTATAGGAATCCGCCGCGATCGAAGACCACCACGTTGACTCCCGCTGCCAAAGTTTTCTTCGCAATCTCTTCCCCAACCTTGGCGGCTGTCTCTACATTAGCTCTCGTAAGCCCCAATTTCTTACTACAGACGGCGGCGAGGGTATGCCCCTTCGTGTCATCGATCACCTGCGCATACACATGCTGATTGGAGAAAAAGACAGCGAGTCTCGGACGCCCCGGCGTCCCGGCTATCTTCTTGCGGATGCGCGTGCGTATCCTGCGTCGAACGTCTTTCCGATTGATCGTACTCATATCTTCTGTAAAGTTTGGAGGTGTTTTTTACTTACCGACACTCTTGCCTTCCTTGCGGCGGATATGCTCGCCTACGTAGTGCACTCCTTTGCCCTTGTACGGCTCCGGCGGATAGTACCCCCGTACCTCAGCAGCAAATTGTCCGACTTCCTGTTTATCTATCCCCTCCACCTTGATCTTCGTGTTTTCCGTTACAGTAACATGGATTCCGGCGGGAATGGGATGCAATATGGGGTGCGACTTGCCGAGTGCCAAGTCGAGCTGTTGACCCTTGACCGCTGCCCTAAAGCCCACCCCCACAATCTCGAGCTCTTTGGCAAACCCTTTGGACACCCCTTCCACCATGTTGGAGAGCAGGGAGCGATTTGTACCGTGCAACGCTCGCATGCGCCGTGTATCATCCGCACGCTTCACACTTATCTCCGACCCCTCGATGACTACGCTGATCCCCTCCGGGAGCACCCTACTCAATTCCCCCTTGCTCCCCTTCACCGTCACCTTACCCCCTTGGTCCGTAACCGTGACCCCGGCGGGTATTGCTATCGCTTTCTTTCCGACTCGTGACATATCTTTAAGCAGGTTCTGTGTTACCAAACGAGGGCTATGAGCTCACCGCCGATGCTCAGCTTGCGTGCTTTCGCCCCGGTCATGAGCCCCTGTGACGTAGATACGATCGATATCCCCAGCCCGTTCATCACGGTGGGTATCTGCTCCGATGTAACGTAGTGGCGGCGTCCCGGGCGCGAGCATCGCTTCACGTCCGTGACGAGTGGTTTTCCGGCGGGCGAAAACTTGCTCTTCACCGTGATCACCTTATCCTTCCCTTCCCCGGTTACTTCGTAGGACCAAATGTATCCCTCCTCTTGGAGGATGCGCGCAATCTCGGTCTTAATCTTCGAATGAGGTGCCGAAAACGTCTCATTGTGCGCCGCACCGGCGTTCTTCACTCGCGTAAGAAAATCTGCTATCGGGTCTGTTAATACAGCCATGGTTCTCTGTTGGGTTAGGCGTTCTCTTCGACTTTCTTGCTCGGCTTGCGGAAGGGTATCCCCAACTCCGTGAGGAGGTCACGCCCCTCGGCATCTGTCCGCGCACTTGTCACAAATATAATGTCGAAGCCGATGTTCCGTTTGATCTGATCGAGCTCTATCTCCGGGAATATGGACTGATCCGCTATCCCGACGGCGTAGTTCCCGCGCCCGTCAAACGACCGAGGGGACAATCCGCGAAAATCGCGTATGTTCGGTGCGGTGATGTTGATAAACCGGTCGAGGAACTCCCACATGCGCGCAGAACGCAGGGTCACTCGCGCCCCAAGTACTTCCCCCTCGCGCAGTTTGAAGTTTGCCACGCTCTTACGTGCATACGTGACAGATGGCTTCTGCCCGGTTATCTTGGCTATCTCAGCAACAGCATCTTCCACGGCCTGCTTGCGGTCCGGGTGCTTCCCCATGCACGTCGTCACCACGATCTTCTCCAATCGCGGGATTTGGTGCACGTTGGTGTACTGATGCTTGGCTCGGAGGGTCGGTATGACCTTCTCCTTGTAGTGTCTCAGTAATGTCGGTGTATTCATATCAGCGGGTCAGCTTTTTGTTCGTTGGCTTAAGCGCGGAGTCTCTTCCTTTCGGTTTAACTCACTTTCTTCACATTTGAGATGTGGATGGCCCCGTCTATCTCCTTGATGCCGCCTTCCGGATCCGCTTCCGTGGGTTTTGTCGCCTTCTTCAACTTCCTCACCCCCTCCACGATCACCGTCTGCTTCTTGGCATTTACGGATAAAACAACGCCACGCTTGCCCTTGTTCGATCCGGCAATGACTTCTACTTCATCGCCTTTCTTAACGTGGGTCTTCATCGTGTGTTTCCTTTGTTCGCTTCGTTCCCCATACCGCACCTGCGGCACGGGGCACCTACTCTACTCTTTTTCTGTCGCTCCGTCAAGCATAATCTCTCTCTATGCCGCTTTTTTTTCGCTTTCTCCCTGTTTTTTTGCATGTACTCGCGTTTTTTCTCGCAGCACCCGGCGGAATGTGGTAGAAAAACCGTATGAGAATTCGCGATTGCATCACTCTGCTTTTGCTGGCATGCAGCGCGTGCCCAGCGGATTCCCCTAAGCATCCTCGGCAGCAACCGGGTAAGCCTAATATCATCCTCATCCTCGTCGATGATATGGGGTGGGGTGATCTGTCTGTCAACAGCAAGGGTCTGGTCGATTCTAAAACCCCCCGCATCGATACCCCTCACCTCGCTAAGCTGGCAGACCAAGGTGTCCTGCTCACAAGGCACTATACCAGTGCCCCCGTCTGCGCCCCCGCACGCGCATCCCTCTTCGGTGGCGTCCACCAAGGTCATGCCGAGGTGGTCCGCAACAACAGCTTTGATGCCGCCCTAGAAAACAGCCATACTCTCGCCTCCGTGCTCAAGCATGCAGGCTACGCTACCGCCTTGATCGGCAAGTGGGGCATAGGAGGCGGTGTCGAAAGCGGCGGCACCCCGTCTACCACCGGCGCATGGCCTACGACTCGCGGCTTCGATTACTTCTTCGGCTACAACAACCACAGTGCCGGTCACAGACACTACCCGAAAGAAGACCCCGCCGGTGATCCCGAAACCCACATGAATGCCGTCTGGGACGGTGACCAAATTGTGACGGATCAACTGGACGGTGCCTACAGCACGGACCTCTTCACCGCGCGCGCTAAGAAATGGATCATTGACACGAAAAAAGCTGACCCGCATCAACCTTTTTTCTTGGCTCTCACCCTGATTGCTCCACATGCCCGTTTGGCGGTGCCCCCTATGGCATACCCGGCAAAGGGCGGTCTGAAAGGCGGTGTCAAGTGGCTGGGAGAACCCGGTAAAATGATCAACACTGCCGGGGAAAAATGGGATAGCTTCATCTACCCCCAATACCGCTCCGCATGGGAAGGTTACGCCAAGCTCAGATACGGTAAAAAGGCTCCCGCCAAACTTGTCGGTGCTCGCAGACATGCCACCATGATTACCCGCATCGATGATGCCGTGGGTGACATCATGCAACTCTGCCGCGACCTTAAAATCGACCGCAATACATTCCTCGTCTTCCTCAGTGACAACGGTCCTCACAATGAACCGGGCTCCGTGGGCGGCGTAAAAGATCACCCCGCCCCACCGCAAGACCCCTCCTTTTTCCGAAGTTACGGTCCCTTGGACGGCATCAAGCGCGACGCTTGGGAAGGCGGTCTGCGTGTTCCCTGTTTGGTGTGGGCCCCGGGCATTGTGTCGTCCGGCTTGAAAAGTTCCCACCCCGGGCAATTCCAAGACTGGATGGCAACCTTTGCAGAACTCGCCGGGGTTCCTGTCCCCATGCGCTGCGACGGTGTGTCCCTGCTGCCTACCCTGAAAGGGAAAACCCCGACCAAGCGGGGTGTCGTGTACTCCGAATATTCGTACTCCGGCAAAATGCCGCACTACGTCGACTTTGCTCCCAACAAAGAACAACGTAAACGCGGCGAACAGCAGGTCATCCTTTTCTCGGTACCGGATGGGAAAAACGGTGAACGCTGGTTGAAGGCCATCCGTACGAGTATTCAGTCCGGCAAAGAAGATTTCGAAATCTACGATGTGGATGCCGACCCCCACGAGGCAAATAATCTGGCTGCTCAATTCAGTTCGTACCAAGATCAGCTCAAACGCAGCGTTCTCTGGAATAGGCGCGCCTACGACTACACGCGCTCCCCTTCTTCCGGTAAACGCAAAAACCCATGCGGCGGCAAACGCCCGTACGATATGCTGGACGTCCCGGCAGATGCTTTGCCGGAAAAGCATAGCCCCGGGCTGAAGATGCGGAGTGTGAATGCCGATGTCCCTTGGGTGCCTGTCTTTGACACCTTGCCCGGAGCAGACCAAGCAAATGCGTCCGTAGTAGCCGACCCCTCTCAATATGAGTTACCTGCCGGCAGCGTAACTGAGTTCACCGGTTTCATGCGTGTCCCAAAGGATGGCAAACAGTGGCATTTCTATCTCACTCTCAGCGATGTCCCTGGCACCAAAGCCTACATCAAACTGCATAACTTCCAGCTCATCGATGCCGACGCCAATTACAAACCCGGGACTACCGCCACAGAGTCAGCCGCCGCCAATGTAGTTGAGAGCGATGCAGAAAAAACCGGTAAGGCAGGTATCCCCCTCGGCGCGGGCATGCACGCCATCAACATCACCGTCGTTCAGGGCAAAGACGGTCCGGGTTCTCTCCGTCTGGAGCGTCAGCTCGGTCCCAACGGCACACGCGAACTCGTGCCCGCCAAAGCGTTCATCCACGCCGATCCGTGACCCCCTGCCCCATCTTTGTCCCCTCTGCCGGGGTGAAAGCGATGACACCGCCGGATTTGTTTTTTCGCAGCCGTCAGCCCTACGTGCCGGGACGTCTCTGTGCAACTCTCGCAAAACCACAATATCATGAGAAAAGGGTACACCCTTCCCCCCTCCAAAACGAGGTACACCGGTACGGGTGAACATCGCGCGTTTTCTTTCTCAGGTGCTCAAAATAAATACTCCATGGTGGTTGATGGACCACACCCGTCCCAATAAAATTCCCGAAAAACGCTGCGATGCTAATCCCCATGCGGACCGCAGACGTTCTGCGCGCCAAGGGGACTTCGACCTCACGGGTGCATGGATTTAGTTCCCACGCATCGTTTCGGCTTTGTCTCCTCTCAACGCATCCGCGCAACTCCGTTGTGCCTAATTCTTTCACTTCGTACCTCGTACTTGATCACCTCCGTGTTTTCCTGCCGCAAGGCGATCGCTTATCGCTAAGTCTTTAATTTATTTGGGACAGGTGTGGGTGCCGCTTGACACGGCGTGGTTGTATGGTAGAATGCGGGAAGGGTGGGAAGAGTGGGACACAGTATACGCATGGGTAGACTTGGCATTCGCAGGTTTATGCGGGATGGCAGGTTTGACTTGTTGCCGGTGAGACACGCGTTGAGGGGCTACACGTGGGGGAAAGCCGGGAAGGATTTGAAGGCAGCCATGGATGTCGCGCTGGTGGGGCTGCCGCAGGGTATGGCTTTTGCCGCTATGGCGGGGTTGGACAGCATATACGGTATCATGGCGGCAACTGTGGGCACCTTTCTCGCGCCGCTGTTCACGCGTTGTGCGCTCACTGTAAGTGGACCAAGCAATGCCACTGCGTTCATGCTGGCAAGTTTTCTGATGGTTGCCACGCCAACGGTGCAGAGTAACCCGCAGATATTTGTGCCCCTCATTGTCTTCATTGCCGGGGCTTTATGCGTGCTGGGGGCGTTTATCAAAGCTACGGAGATGCTGCAATTTGTGAGTCGCAGTGTGCTGGTCGGCTACGTGACAGGGGCAGCCACGCTCATCATTGCCTCTCAACTGCGCTATGTGCTGGGAATCCATGACGTCGATGTCGGCAGCAGCTTGTTTTCCATGGTGTGCGCCATTTCGGACAACATCGAGAAAGTGCAGTGGCAACCGGTGGTGCTGGGCGGGGTTACCCTACTGCTCTTCATCCCCCTGAAACGCTACATGAAATGGCTGCCGGCATTTGCGACCATCCTCGTGGTGATGAGTCTGTTGAACATGCTGCTGAGTACCCCGCAGTTCGGCGAAGCATTTGCCGGAGTACGCATGTTAAAAGACTTTACGATGAGCGACATCGTCTGTACACCACCGGCATTCGGCGCGGCGTCAGAGCATTTGGCGGAATTGCTCCCCGTAGCCATCGGCGTGGCTTTCCTCTCCACCTTGGAGCAGACTGTGATGAGCAAGACGATCTCCGCCAAAACGGGAGATGCCGTCAATCTGAATCAGGACACATTCGCGGTGGGCATGGCTAACATCGGCTCCTCTTTCACCACGTCCCTGCCCTGCTCAGCATCCCTCACGCGCTCCATGCTCAACTACCGCTCCGGAGCTGCCACCCGCTTTTCCGGCATCTACTGCGGTCTCATTTGCCTAGGTATCACCTTCATTTTGGCGAATGCACCCCTGATCTCGCACATCCCGCACAGTGTACTGGCGACTCTCGTCCTCGCCAACGCCGTCTGTCTGTACGACGGGAAATTACTGCGCATCTGCTTACGCTCCACCCCCGGGGATGCCGTGGTCCTCGTGTGCACCTTTGCGGCGGCATTGATGCTGCCCCTGCACATAGCCATCTTTGTCGGTGTGGTGATTTCGGTCTCCCTTTTCCTGCGCAAGGCTGCCAAACCAGAGCTCGTAGAATATACGCTCGATGACCAAGGCACCTTGCGGCAAGTGAGCGATAGTGCTCAACGGCTACCGCAGATTTCTATCGTTCACGTCGAGGGGGACCTCTTTTTCGGGGCAGCCGACATCTTCCGCAAGCAAGTGGCGCGCATCGCGGAAGACCCCGGCTTGGCGGTCATCATTCTGCGCATGCGCAATGCTCGCAACCTAGACGCCACCTCGGTCTGCGCCCTCGAAGAACTCATCCGCTTTACCCGTGAAAAAGGTCGCCATATCATTTTGTCGGGAGCCGGACGAGAGGTTTACCGCATCTTACGCAAGAGCGGCGTGCTGGAGTTGTTGCAGGAGAACACTGCCCGAGGTGAAAGCAACTTCTTTCTCCTAGAGCCCAAAAACCCGAATATGTCCACCCGCCGTGCCCTCTTGCGCGCCCAGCAACTCCTCGGGTGCCGGGATGCCGACATCTCGATTTACACCACGCAAACCAACGCTCCTCCTACGCGCTGACGTCTCATGAAGGGGAAGAACACGGATGCGTTCGGTCAGCTGCTCGTCGAGTGGTACCGGAAAAATAAGCGGGATTACCCATGGAGACGAACGACGGACCCTTGGGCTATTTTAGTGAGTGAAATGATGCTGCAACAGACCACTATCCCCACCGTCCTCGCCCGCTACGAACCTTGGCTGAACCGTTACCCTACACCGGCAGCATTGGCTTCTGCCGATGAGCAGGAGGCTCTGCGCTCTTGGGAAGGGCTGGGCTACTACCGACGCGTCCGCTCGCTCCGTGCCATTGCGCGGGTGATTGTGCAGAATGACGGCGGCAACTTCCCGCAGGATGAAGCGGCTCTGCTTGCTCTGCCGGGTATCGGTCCTTACACGGCGGCGGCAGTGCTGAGTTTCGCCTTTAACCGCGCGGTACCGCTCGTGGATGCCAATGTGGCGCGTGTGCTGACCCGGATTTTCGACGATGAGACGCCGATCGACTCGGCAGTCGGCAGCCGTCTTCTCCGCCAGCGGGCTGCCAATCTTCTGAACCACAGGGAACCACGCGCCTACAATTCGGCACTTATGGAGCTCGGGCAAACCATCTGTATCCCCGGCAGACCGAATTGCCCCGCCTGTCCCGTGCGCTCGTGTTGCCGTGCCAAAACACCGGAGAAGTTGCCGGTGAAAACCTCCAAACCTGCGGTGGTCTCCGCAGAGCATTGGGACATCTGGCTCCTCTCCGAGAAAGGCTTACTCATGGAGCAGCAGCCCGCCACTGCCCGCCATGCCGGTATGTACCGCCTGCCGCGTCGCCCGCGTGAGCACGCTGTGCTCCTCCCCCATATCGGCGATCAACACTACGCCGTCACCCGCTACAAAGTGACTCGCCACCTGCACCTAGCCTCTGCCTCAGAAGCTGTAATGTCCACAGAGCAGTTCGTTCCCGTCGAGCAATTGGAAGCCCTCCCCCTCGCCTCGCCCGACCGAAAAATCGTGCGAGTGATGCTGGACTCATTATCCGGTCACAGTACCAACCTGCCCCTCGCGTTCCCCGCAGCGTCGTCTTCAACCACACGGACTCCCGTCAAACTCCCATCGTAAGCGCGGTCGGGAAATGGAGGGAGCGCGACTGACTCGTATTTACCACTCCACGATTTCACGTCCCTGCGCGTCTTCAAATGTCCCCAGAAGGATACGGAGAATGTCGATGACCTGCCAGATCACAAGTCCTCCTCCCGTAAGTATCTGAAGGATACCGGATATGATTTTACCCGTATAAATCCTATGTAAACCGCCGCAACAGGAGCAGAACAGCAGACATGCCAAAATCAAGGTGACTGTTCGTGAGCGCGGTGAAATTGCAGATGAGTTCATGCCGTTATACTAGCACATTGCCCACGCAATGCAAACATAATGACACAACAGCTCTTTTGCACAATCCCTTTGCGCCCAGCTCCTTCTCTTCGTACTTCGTACCTCGTACCTGATCTCCCCCGTGTCTTCCTGCCGCACAGTCATCGCCACCACGAAGCTCGTATTTTTCTTGGGACGACTGTGAATTTATCCGGGACAGGTTTGGTTGCCGCTTGCTAATTTTGTACGCCTGTGGTAGAGTGAGGACATGAGAGCAAGGTTCCATTGGGCATTGCGCCCGATGAATGGGAGTGTGGACTTCGGTGCGAAGCTAAATGAAGAGCTGCCGCTCTTGATACGCAAATTGATGGTTCGGCGCGGCGTAGCGGGGCACGAGATGGCGGAGCGGTATTTACGCCCGCGTCTGGCAGACCTTTCCGACCCATTTTTGCTGCGGGGAATGCAAGAAGCTGTGGAGCGCATCCTGCGCGCGGCAGATGGCGGTGAATACGTCTGCATTTACGGAGATTACGATGTCGACGGCGTGAGTGCCGTTACCCTGCTGCACGAAACCTTGCTGGCATACAGCATTGAGCATGCGTACTTTATACCGACACGCACGGAGGAGGGCTATGGCTTGAGTCACCGGGGCATCGCGAACGCACTGACGCATTGTGACCGCCGCCCGGCACTGCTCATCACCGTGGACTGCGGCACCGCTTCCGTGAACGAGGTAGGTGAACTGGCTGGCATGGGGGTAGATGTCATTATTTTGGACCACCACGAAGCCGGAGCACATGGGCGTCCGCGTGCCGTCGCCATCGTCAATGCCAAGCTCGAGGAAGCGAGTGAGTTTACCTACCTGTGCAGTACCGGGGTCGTGTTCAAGCTTGCCCATGCTCTCATGAAGCGGCGAAGATTGCCGGACTTCGACCTGCGGCAATACTTGGACATAGTAGCGGTGGCAACTGTGGCGGACATCGTGCCACTGGTGGGGGAGAACCGCTTGCTGACGCGTGCCGGGCTCAGGCTGCTGGGTAGCGACAAGGGAAACCTCGGACTGCGCACCATGGTGGAACTCTCCGGGCTCAAGCTACCCATCGCCGCCGGTCATATCGCCTTCCGCATCGGTCCGAGGCTGAATGCCGCCGGTCGCATGGGCTCCCCGAGCGAAGCTCTCGAACTGCTTCTTACTCACGATCCGCAACGCGCCCGTGAACTCGCCGCTGCCCTAGATGAACGCAACAGGCAACGCCAAACCGAAGAAGAGCGCATCCTCAGCCAAGCCATATCCCTCATCGAAAGCGACCCGGTATTGCAGGAAAGCAGCGTCATTGTGCTGGGTTCGCGCGATTGGCACCCCGGGGTGGTGGGTATCGTGGCTTCTGTGCTCGTGCGCCGCTTTTACAAGCCAACCTTTATCATCTCTTTCGATGACGACGGAACCGGCAGGGGTTCCGGTCGCTCCATTCCGGGTATCTCGCTGGTCGACGCCCTGCATGCCTGCGCTTCCTGCATCGTAGGTGGGGGAGGACATGACATGGCGGCGGGGCTGGAATTGCGGGAGGAGCAGCTGGCGAGTTTTCGTGAGGCTCTCGATGCTTACGTCCGGCAGCATATCACCCCAGAGCTTTCTGCCCCAGTGCTCGACATCGATGCCGAGGTAGCTTTCGATGAATTATCGGAGGAGCTGCAGGAGTGCTATTCGCTGCTCGAGCCCTTCGGCAACGCCAACCCGCAACCCCTCTTCCTGAGTCGCAAGGTCACACCCTCCTGTCCACCATATCGGCTGTCCGGTAATCACTTACGTTTCTCTTTGCTCCAAGGGACTCGCGAGCAGAGTGCTGTCTTTTTCAATGCGGCGGACCGCCCCCTACCCGACCCGCCTTGGGACATCGTCTTCCACCTCGACCGCAACATTTGGAAGGGTCGCAGCTATCTTTCCGTCATCCTGCAAGATATCCGCTCCTCCGTCTCATGATGTTCCGCCGCAGAGCATCGCCGCCCCTGAAACCCGAGCACGGCGATTGGCGTCTTCCCCCGGAGAAACCGGCAGAAGCAGAGCATCTACCCCCCAAACCCTTGGGTATGATGCGCTCTCTCAAGGTGCGAGTGGATTGCTTGCAGGCAGCCTCCCCTGCCGAGCGTCTCGCAGCTGCCGATGACGATGACCCGCCTGTCAGCCCGATTCACGGATGGGTACGCGCTCTGCGCTTACTGCTGGCGTGGACGGTGCTGCTCCCGCTCTCCGTGTTGACGGTATATGCATTGCTACTGCACCTTTACCATCACGGCGGGGCAACCATGGGACACCGCAGTTTTTGGCTCAGTGAACCTGTGTGGTATAGTCTGCTGGGGGCGGGGGCTTTCATCGCGCTCGTCATCTCGCGCGTCTCCCTGCCGGTCCTAGTCTATGTCTATGTGTTCGGGCATGAACTCACCCACGCCATCACTGCCCTGCTCTGCTTCGGTAAGGTGCGCTCGCTGCGGGTAAACCTCGACGGCGGTTACGTGGAAACGGATACGGATAACGTCTTCATTGCCCTCTCTCCCTATTTTGTGCCGTTCTGGATGTGCTGCTGGTTGCTCGTCCTCTGGGTCCTCCGGTGGCTTTACCCTTTCCCCCAATGGCACGCTTGGCTGTACGCCGGTTTCGGTTTCTGGTGGAGCTTCCATATCTACTGGACTCTCTGGGTCATCCCCCGTGAACAACCCGACATGCTCGAAAACGGTGTCCTTTTCTCTCTCCTCCTCGTCCTCGTCATGAATATCGGCATTCTCTTGCTCGTGCTTTATGCCTTCGGTGTACTCTCCCCTACCGGCTATGCTCACGACTTTTCTGTAGCTGCCGCCAACACGTGGTCTTTCCTCCGCGACCTGTACGCGTACCTCGTCCACCTCGCGCGCTCTTCCGAATTATTCTGAGGCGGACTCGCATCTTGACAAGGCATGCGCGGCGGAGTATGATGTCTCCCGTGCCTCCCACCCAAACCGGAACAGAGGAATGCGTTCTCCGCTCGCTCGTGCAGAAGTACCTGAGCGAGCTGATAATGGGTGGGCATAAGCGTTTACCCTTAGATGACGACGTACGTCCCATCCTGCGCGAATGGATGCTTGCCGCACGCCGTGGGTCTGTTACCCCGGCAGGAAATCGGGGGGGCACCGCATCAGCACCTCGGACGGAGCACACCGAGCAAGTCGATACCGGCACTGCACCGCGTCTCAGTGCACTGGTGGATTTAACCGATAATGCTCCTCCCACTCAAGAGGAAGAGCAACCCGTGTTTTTCCGCCCCCCCGGCAGGAACCGCGAAGAGTCGTGGCAGAATGCTAAGAACCTGTTGCTGCGCTGGGAACCTCTGCGTTCTCTCGGTTCTTTGCGCGAAACCATGGTGTGGGGCGAGGGCTCCCCAAATGCGGATATTATCTTCGTGGGTGAAGCACCGAATCTTCGGGATGAACAGGAGGGACGCCCCTTCTGCGGGGATGCCGGCACCAAACTGGATGAGATGCTGCTCGCCATGGGGCTGTCGCGTCGGCAGGTTTACATCACGCACCTCGTCAAGTTTCGTCCCAAATTACCACGCCAAACGACCAACAATCGCCCGCCTGATGCCGAAGAGATTCGCCGCTCGCTCCCGGTGCTGGAGTTCGAGATTCGCCACATTCGCCCCAAGGTCGTCGTGGCACTCGGTGTGGTTGCCGCCCGAGGCATCATCGGCAAGGGTGACCTCCCTCTCTCCGCTTACCGGCAGATGCACGACCTGCATTTCTGCGATACCCCCGTCATTATCACACACAACCCCAGCTATCTCCTGCGAACGTCTGTTCTGGGAGAGCGTAGGCGTCTGTGGGAAGATATGCTGCGCGTGTTGGAGCTCGCCCACCTCCCCATCTCCGCCAAGCAAAGGGGTTATTTCCTGCCACGCCGGTCAGAATGAATCCCCTGCGGCGAGCAGTGCGCCCCGAGGTGTGCCGCAGTATCAGTTCGCCGTATTATTATACACACGCGGCACCCGTGATGAGATGGACGTGATGACGTTGGAGGGGATGGTGCGGGCGCGTGCGGTGAGCTCCTGCCACGGTACATTCGGACCCATGATTTCCGCTACATCCCCGGGTTGAACGTCTTGCAGGTGGGTGACATCTACCATCACTTGATCCATGGTTACACGTCCGAGTACCGGACAGTACGAATGATTGAGGTAGACGCGCGCCCCCGTATTGGAAAGATAATGCAGGTAGCCATCGCCAAAGCCGATACCGATAGTCGCCACGCGGGTGGGTGCCGTGGTGATGTAGGTGTGGTTGTATGAAACGCCGTGATTATCCGGCAGGGTGCGCACGAGGGTCACACGACCGTACAGAGTGAGCGTGTTTTGCAGTTCCTTGTTGAAGGGGGAAGGCATGGGAGAATAACCGTAGAGAATGCGCCCAAGGCGGACCATGTTTGTGCAAGGTACCTTGTAGTTGAACACGCCGGAGCTGCTGCACAGGTGACGGTATTCGAAGGAGAGCTCCTGCGAAAACTCCCCCACAGCATGCTCAAAAGCCGCAATTTGGCGGTGGGTAAAGGCGATATCCTCGCTCGCCGCCGAGAGATGGGAGTATATGCCCTCGATGTGTAAGTTCGGCATCTCTTGGATTTTTTTCGCCAGCTCATGAATGTTCCGGGGCAGCAGCCCGGCCCGCCCCATGCCCGTGTCGACATTAATGTGCAGGTGCACGCGCTTGCCGAAGAGTTCGCCGAGCGTGTTGAAGTGCTCCGCCTCTTCGACTGATGAGAGTGCCGCCCGCCACTCATTCTGCACAATAGCTTCGCGCTCCGCCGGATAGCAGGGTCCCAAAATAAACGGACACGTCCGCGCCCCGGTATCCTGCACTCGCTTAGCCTCAGCTATCGTCGCCACTCCGAAGAATGCGATGTCTTCGCCGTCCAGTGCCTTCACAACTCCTTCCAGCCCATGCCCGTACGCCTCCGCTTTCACGATAGCCATGCAACGATGTTCCGGCATCGCCCTCTGCACGACGTGCAAATTGTGCTTCATGGCTTCCGTGTCTATCTCCGCCCAAGCACGAAACATCGAACAATCAGTCATGCGCACATTCTACTCCCCTCTCGCTGCCATGGCAACCCCTTTTCACCACGCGTGTGTCCTTTGTCACACCTGTCCCAATAAAATTTTCGAAAAACGCTGCGATGCTAATCCTCATGCGGGTTACAGACGCTCTGCGTACCAAGGGGGCTTCAACCTCACAGGTGCATGGATTTGATTCCCACACGCTGTTCCGGCTTTGCTTTCTCCTCCTGCGCAACTCCGTTGCGCCTAACTCCTTCACTTCGTACTTCGTACCTCGTACTTGATCACCCCCGTGTCTTCCTGCCGCAAAGTCACCGCCCAACCACAAAGCTCGTATTTTTCTTGGGACGGCTGTGGTCCTCTGTATCCCTCGTACAGCCGCAATTTCGTATTTCTAAATGCTTGCAGCAAGGGGTATGTTGTGGTAGGCTGGGAGAGGAGGGGCACCACTCAAAAGCACAGGGCGATGGCTAAATCATACAAAACATTCAAAGAGCAGGCACAGATTCTCATAGAACGGGGGATGACCAGTTCCCGTGGATTAAGTCCGGAGAAACTCGCTGTAGAGATAGAGCAGAAATTACGTTATATCAACTACTACCGTATTTCAGCGTACTGGACACCCTACTTGCAGAAGAACGCAGAGGGGGAAAGCGGTGCGGCACGCTTTCGGGAGGGCACGTACTGGGAAGCCGTGCTTGGAATCTATCAATTTGACTGCACGCTGCGACAGCTGCTCTTTTCTGCCATCTCGAGCATGGAGATCGCCTTACGCACGCAAATTGCACATCAGTGGTCTCTCTTCTCGAAGGAGAGTTCTCCCCAAGCACATGAATGCAACTTTCGCCCGGAATTTTGTAAGCGTCTGCCTCAACCGGAACATGCAGACACCGTCGCAGCTGAGGGCAATCTTTCCGGGCGCGAGAGGTTCATGGCACGCATCGCCGATAACTTCCGGAAGGACCGACATCTTTACAACGCGTGGGATGTCGACATCCGGAGCGGGAAATCGATCACCGAAATCCCCGTATGGAGTTTCGTCGAGTTTGCCAACTTTGGCTATCTGACCGAGCTGCTTAACAATGGTCTCCCCGATCAGTTGGTGGAGCAGATTGTCAATGCCATGCAGTTTGACAGTGTCGAGTACTTCCTCTCGGGTCTGACTTTACTTGCCTACATCCGCAATGCTTGTGCACACCAATTCCGCATCTGGAAAAATCGGTGGGTCAAAATGAAGTTTAACGAGGCACCGGAAGCTATCCGTATAGAATTGGACGGCATAGCGGTACCCGGGTCTACGGCGGCTGCCCTCACCTTCTGCTATCGCGTCCTCCGCGCGGTTGCTCCCGGCAACACTTGGAAGGAACAATTGCAACAAGCTTACTGCTCCGCCGCCCTGCTCGCTCCTTCCCTGTACATCGACCTCGGGTTCCGCTCTGCCATCTGGTTTACCGACCTGCGGTGGAACTAATCAAGTACGAAGTACGAGGTACGAAGTACGAAGTATGCAAAGCCGGGGAGCAACGGTTGCGTGATGCCGGAGTTTGGCGCGGGCTTTCCGTGTTTCAGCAAAGTTATCGCCCACCACTAAGCCCTCAATTTTCCCGGGTCACGTGCGGATTGAGAAGTTCTCGAGCGTGGGCCTCGGCGGTGGGACCGGATGTGCCGAGCATGCGCATAATTTCGGAGATGCGGGCGGTGCCGGTTACTTCGTGCAGACGAGAATAGCTGCGACCGTCGGAGACCTCCTTGCAAATGAGGTAGTGGTGTTCCGCAAGCGACGCGACTTGGGGAAAGTGGGTGATAGCGATGACTTGGTGGTCTCTGCCCAGCTCACGCATCTTCATCCCCACGGCGCGTGCCACCTCACCGCCAACATTTGCGTCAATCTCATCAAAGATGAGCAGCGGCGTGTCATCCTGCTTGGCAAGTGCCGCTTTCAGGGCAAGGAGCACACGAGCGAGCTCGCCGCCGGAGGCGATCTGTCGCAGGGGCTTGAGGGGCTCGCCGGGATTCGGTCCGAAGAGGTATTCCGCTTCCTCCGCCCCTCGCGGTCCGGGTTCGGTCAGGGACTCGAGCTGCACGCTGAAGTGAGCCTGCCGGAACCCCAAGTGCGCTGCGTGCAGCAGGAATGATTCCTCCAGCAGTGGAGCAGCCTCTTTGCGCACGGCACTCAGTGTTTCGGACACACGCAGCAGCTCTGCGTACGCCGCCTGCTCTGCCTTTTGCAACTCCGCGAGGTGTTCTTCGCGATTCTCTAGGGCACGGAGTTTCTCGCGACAGCTCTCCAGATGGGTCGTAATGGCTTCAAAATCAGCCCCGTACTTGCGCCGCAGCGTATCCAGCAAAGCCACCCGCTCCTCCAGTTGGGCAATGGCAGCCGGGTCAGCGTTCAGTCCGTCCATGTATTCCTGCGCCCATTCGCGCACACCGTCCAGTGTCTCCACCGCATCTTCCAGCGGACGGAGCCGGTCGGCGCACGAGGCATCCAAGCGTTCCAGCTCATGAGCGCGACGCACCGCCGTTCGTAGGTGCGGGAGCACCGACTGCTCATCCCCGTCGAGCAAGGCAAGTATGGGCACCACCGCCTCCTGCAAACGCGTGGCATTACGCGCGCGTTGCCACCGTTCCTCGAGTGTCGCTACTTCCTGCGCGGAAAATCCGGCATCTTCAATTTCGCTGATCTGGTGGTGCAGAAAATCCAGCTCCCTCTCATTGGCAGCTTCGCTCTGCTCGAGCTCCGCGCGAGCACGCCGCGCCTGCAACCAAGCGCGATATGCCTGCTCATACTCCTCCACCTGCTCGGCGGCCCCGGCAAAGGCATCCAGCAGGGCAAGTTGCCTCTCGCGCGATGTAAGAGACCTCGGCGAGTCTGGGCGATGCATATCCACCAACCCACCGCAAACCCGGCGCATGAAACTGAGTGTGACAGCCGTGTTGTTGATAAACTGACGATTGGAGGTGGGCGTGATGACGCGGCGGATGAGGAGCTCCCCCTGTTCGCAGGGCGGCACCCCGGCTTCCTCCAGCCGCCGATTCATCACCGTCGCGTCGGGTAGCGAAAAGACGGCTTCGAGTGAACACCGCTCCGCCCCGGATCGGATGATTCCTTTGTCCGCGCGTTCCCCGAGCGCGAGACTGATCCCCCCCATGATGACCGATTTTCCCGCCCCGGTCTCGCCGGTGATACTCAAAAAACCTGCCTGTGGTTCCCACACGAGATCATCCACCAGTGCCAAATTGCGTATCTTGAGCAGTGCCAGCATGTTTTTGCTTTTCTATGTACGCCCATTATGGCATAATAACCGCAGAATTCAACTCTGAATATCGGCAATGAATGTCCTCTTCCTCGGCAGTGGTACTTCGGTAGGTGTGCCTGTTATCGGTTGCCGATGTGAGGTTTGCCGCTCCTCTGACCCGCGCAATAAACGCCTGCGCTCCTCGGTGCTCGTGTCCACCCCGATGTCGCGTATCCTCATCGACTGCGGACCGGACCTGCGTGCCCAAGCCCTCCGCCATTCTCTCTCCCCCGTGGATGCCGTGCTCGTCACCCACGAGCACCTCGACCACATCGCCGGTTTCGATGACCTGCGCGCCTTTTGTTGGAACCGCGAGGAACGTCTCCCGCTCATTGCCGGGGAACAATGTCTCTCTCGTCTCCGTACCATGTACCCGTGGGCATTTTCCGACGCGTCGATTCACCGTGGCTACGTGCGTGCTGCGGGCATCTGCCACTGCGGGAAGCCCTTTACTATAGGCGATGTGCAGGTGCAGCCCGTGCCGGTGCTTCATTCCACGGTGGAAACCTACGGCTATGTGCTACGCTCCGGCGACTCGAGTTTCGGCTATGTGCCGGATGTGAAGGAACTCCCGTCCTCTTCCCGCGAGCTGTTGCGCGGACTGGATGTACTCGCGCTGGATGGTCTCTGTTTCCATACGCACCGCACCCACCTGAGCGTCGAGGAAAATGTCGCCCTCATGCGCGAGCTCAAACCAAAACTCGGCTTCATCACCCACACTGGTCACCGCATCGATTACGCCGCCCTAGCCGCGTCCCTCCCGGACTTCATTCGCCCGGCTTACGATGGGCTGGAACTTGCCATCGACAGCCAGCTCCCATTTGCCCGGGAACAAGATCTAGGGTAGGGCAATGACTTCGCGTTCGCTTATTTCGGCACCACAATTGACTGTTCCCGGTCAGGCCCGACTCCGACCGTACCGACGGGACAGCCGATGATTTCGCCGAATCGCTCGACGTACGCCCGGCAGTTGGGTGGTAATTCCTCCCACGAAGTGCAACCGGTGGTATCCTGCATCCAGCCGGGCAGGGTTTCGTAAACGGGAGCGCACTTTTCCCAGTCATCGATGAGGGCGGGCGGGTACTCCAGCGTGCGGTCTCCCAGCCGGTAGGCAGTGCATATCTTAATTT
>CAYRJI010000037.1:0-19423 GCA_964424645.1 uncultured Akkermansia sp.
GAAAGACCTCGTGGTAAGCGGCACACTTGTCCCAAGAAAATTTCTGAAGATCGCCTCAACGCTAGTCTCCATGCGGGTTACAGACACTCCGCGTACCAAGGGGGCTTCAACCTCACGGGTGCATGGATTTAGTTCCCACGCATCGTTTCCGCTTTGCGTTCATCGTTTCCACCTGCGCAACTCCGTTGCGCCTAACTCCTTCACTTCGTACTTCGTACCTCGTACTTAATCACCCTCGCGTCTTCCTGCCTCAAAGTCACCGCCCACCACGAAGCTCATATTTTTCTTGGAACAGATGTGGGTAAGCGGTGACCTTGTCGCAGGAAAACACGTGTGGGATACATCAATGCAGTCGTGATGTTGATGCCCCCCTAGTACGCAGAGCGTGTAAAAGCCTCATAGGAACTGACATTGCAGCGTTTTCAGAAATTTTCTTAGGGCAGGTGAGAGCGCCATTCTTCGTCGTAGGTGAGGTTTCACGATCCCAATTCTTTCATTCTTCTTAAATTTTCTTGTGCTAAATGTAGATATAGGCTTGCGAAAAGGGTGTAAGGGGGGTATAATCCCCTACGTTCACAGAAATGACATGAAAAAATACGCCGTCCTCATCGCCTTGTTTGTCCTACTGGGGGCAGGGTGTCGACATACAAAGAAACACGACACGAAGCCCGAGGAAAGTGAGCAGACTACGGAACAGGTGACCCCGCAGCCGGAGGAGCCGGTGAAGGAGGTTCTTCCGCAGACGGAGGTTGCCCACCCGATTTCCCGACCGACTCCCCCTCCTGTTTCCCACCCGGAGGAGATCGCGCCGTCGCGTCCCGCAGAGCACTTTGTTCCCCAAGCCCCCGGGTGGCGCGTTGCGCGGGTGAGTGTGCCGGGTAGCTACGTGGCTCTTACCTTCGACGATGGACCGAGTGCGAGCGTCACCCCCAAGGTGCTCGATATCCTGAAGCGGCACCATGTACGGGCTACTTTCTTCGTCCTCGGGGAAAGTGTGGTGCGTAACAAGAGCATTGTGGCACGCGCTGCCGCAGAGGGTCACGAAATAGCATCCCATTCTTGGAATCATCCCCACCTCAACAAAATGAGTCAGGAGCAAGTCATTTCGCAGATGGACCGCACGGCAGCCGCTATACGGGAAGCCACCGGAAGTGAGCCCGCCCTCATGCGTCCCCCGTATGGGGCTACCAATCGTACACTGGGCGGGATGCTGATGGCTCGTTACGGTACACCCTCCGTGCTTTGGGATGTGGACACGGTGGATTGGAAACACCCGGGGGTGAACGTCGTTATCAGACGAGCCGTCGGGGAGGCGCGCAATGGCTCCATCATCCTGTTGCACGACATCCACGCGTCCACCTTGGCGGCAGTGGAGGGCGTGGTGGAGGGGCTGACGGCGCGTGGTTTTCAATTGGTGACAGTATCAGAACTTATCCGCATGGGACGAGAGGCTGCGGGTGAGGCAACGGACAAGGTCGAGTCTCCCGGGCAGGGCACTATAGACGGTGCAGGCAGCCTCGCGAACACCTTGCCGCCCAGCGATGAGGGAGCACCTCTGCCGAACACCCCTGAACCTCAGCCGTCCCTCCCCACATCCCCACAACCTGATCCTCAGCCCGACCCCGAAGCACCTGCACCGGCTCCGCCTTCGCAGGACTCTGCGGTAACATCAGCTGCTGCGCCGTCAGCTCCGGGACATGCAGGAGAAGGCACCCCGCAGCAGACTACCGCTTCGTCGGGAACTCCGTCGGCAGTATGAGCGAGGGGAAGCCACCGGGCTGTGTCTATCTGGTGGGTGCAGGTCCCGGGGACCCCGGATTGATGACCCTGCGGGGGCGGGAACTCCTAGAGTGCGCCGATTGTGTGGTGTATGATGCGCTGGTATCGCACATCCTCCTCGGCTGGTGTCGTCCGGATTGCGTGTTTATCGATGTAGGCAAGCGCGCGGGGAAGCATACCCTGCCGCAGTCGGACATCAATGCCCTACTCGTCGAGTGCGGGAAAAAGTACAAGTGCACGGTGCGGCTCAAGGGGGGGGACCCCTTTGTGTTCGGGCGCGGCGGGGAGGAAGCCTTGGCATTGCGTGCCGCTGGCGTGCCATTCGAGGTGGTACCGGGGGTAAGCTCCGCCATTGCGGGTCCGGCGTACGCGGGCATTCCGGTCACCCACCGTGATTGCTGTTCCCAACTTACCATCTTCACCGGGCATACCGCCCCGGGCAAGGGAGAGATGCCGGACGTATCCGCCATCGCCGCCGCCTCGGGAACGCGGGTGATGCTCATGGGGATGGCGCATCTGCCCGCCACCATGCAGGCACTGCAGAATGCGGGGCTTCCGGGGGAGACTCCGGCGGCAGCTATCCAATGGGCTACCACCTCACGCCAGCTTTCGGTACAGAGCACGGTCGCTTCTCTCGCGCAGGCGGCGGAAGCCGCTCAGCTGGGTTCCCCGTCCATCGTCGTGATCGGCGATGTGGTGCGTCTGTCCCCGGAGCTCGACCGGCGCAGCCATTTGCCTTTGGCGGGAAAGCGTATTGTCGTGACTCGTACGCGCGAGCAGGTCGGACCTCTCAGTCGCGCCCTGCGGGATTTGGGGGCGGAGGTCGCGGAGCTACCCACCCTGCGCATTGTGCCGCCGCCGAATAAACGCGCTTTCGCCTCCGCCGTGGTCAATAGCCGACATCACGACTGGCTCGTCTTTACCAGCCCGAACGGGGTGAATAAGTTTTTTGATGCTTTTTTCACGGTTTACGAGGACATCCGCGAGTTGGGCGGCTGCCGGATTGCGGCACTCGGACCGGGTACAGCCAAGCAGTTGCGCGCGCGCGGGCTCATGGTCGACGTGATGCCTCAGAAGGCTGTGGCTGAGGAGTTAATAGCCGAGTTCGACCGCAAGGCGGAAGACTTTGGCGGGCTCGCCCACTGCACAGTCCTGTGGGTGCATGCTCAAAAAGCGCGGGATGTCGTACGCCGGGAGCTCGAAAAACGAAAAGCCATCGTGGACGAATGTATTGCCTACGATATAGCCCCGGAAAATGTGCCTTTCGCGCAACAGCTGCTCGATGAGGGGACGGACCTCATCACCTTCACCAGCTCCGGCACCGCCGCGCATTTCGTGCAGATGGGACTCCACCTGCCCCCCCACTGCAGCATCGCGTGCATGGGACCCGTCACCGGTGCCACGCTCCGTCAGCTGGAGATGCCCCCTCAAATCGAAGCCGAATTGCACACCATTCCCAGTCTCGTCGAGGGAATCTGCCGCTGGGCGGCAACGTCCGACGCATGAGTGCTCCCTCTCCCGTCTTCTGCTGCTTGGGGATGAACCACCGGACCGCCCCGGTCGCTCTGCGCGAGAGACTTTCTGTGCCGACGCGTTTGCTGGCAGACACGATGAGTTCCCTGCGCGGTGTGGATGGGGTGGAGGAATGTGTCCTGCTTTCCACCTGCAACCGCACGGAAATCTACTTTTCCTCGCCCGCCCCGGAGTCAACCGCGCAGGCACTCCTCGACCGTCTGCTCGGGGAACATTTGCCCCTGAATGAAACCTTTTATCTGCACCGCGAAACGGAGGCACTGCGCCACCTCGCCATGGTCGCTGCCGGGCTGGACTCGATGGTCATCGGCGAAACAGAGATATTCGGACAGCTGAAGGTCGCTTACCGCACTGCCTGCCAAGTCGGTTCAGCCGGTCACCTCTCCCACCGCTTCTTCCAAGCCGCCTTTTCTGCGGCAAAAAAAGTGCGCAGTCTCACCCGTATTACGGCGGGACCGACCTCGGTCGGTGCGGCAGCTGTCGCCCTTGCGCGGCAAATACTCGGTAGCCTCGCCGGTGCGAGTGTGCTCATCGTGGGTGCGGGTGATGTGGCGCGCTCTACTGCCCAAAGTTTGCGTTCTCGCGGTGCCCAAAGCATTTTTGTCGCCAATCGCTCCTACGACCGGGCATGTCAGCTCGCGGCTTCCGTGGGCGGCTCGGTCATCCGTTTCTCCGATTGGATTCCTTACCTCGAGCGTATCGATATCGTCATCGTGTCCACTTCCGCTCCCGTCTATGTGGTTTCGCGTCCGGTCGTGGAACGCGCCTGTGCCGCCCGCGACAAAAAGCCCCTTTTCCTCATCGATCTGTCCGTGCCGCGCAACATTGACCCCGCATGTGCCCGTGTCCCCGGGGCGGTGCTCTACGATATGGACGCGATGCAGGCAATGACTCGCGAAACCATGCAGCACCGACAGGAGCAGGTTCAGCTCGGTGCCAAACTTATCGACGAATGGCTCAAGGTCACTGTTCCGAGAGAATAAAATGCTTGGTGCTAAGCGGTGACTTTGTCGCGGAGAGACGAGGGGGAGGTCAAGTACGAAGTACGAAGTACGAAGTACGAAGTGTGCGGAGCCAAGGAGTGCGCATGTGTTATGTCACGGTTTGGCACAGGTTCCCCATCCGCGTGATAGTAAGTATTCACCCTCGTCCCGAGTGACAACTGACGCAATGCTATCAACCTCACGACTGTATGGATTTGGTCTTTTCGCGTCGTTTCTGCTTTGCTTCCTCTCGTCTCACCTGTGCAACCTCGTCGCGCCTAACTTGAATACTCCGCACACTTCGTACTTCCAGCGAGCCGGTTTCCTCCTACGCCTCCTTGCGGTGGGGGAGAAAGGCAAGGGTGAGGGCGAGCAGGGCGCAGAGTACCACCGCCCAATCGCCGTAGCGCGCGTAAAGGGTGAGACCTGCCCGTGTATCCACCGGAAGCACGGCGTAGCTGTAGCCGGGCAAGTGGGGTGAGCCGTCTCCTTTTCGCAAGGCATGCATCACGCCTCCATTCGGGGCAATGGCGCAGCACAGTCCCTTGTTGGCGGCTCGTACCATGGGACGCCGTAACTCGATGCAGCGCAGGGCGGCGGCGCGCGCTTGCTGCTCTCCGCAGGCAGATTCTCGAAACCAAGCATCATTGGTCACGTTCACGATGACCTGAGGTCCGGGGCGAGCAAACAGGCGCAGGTGGTCTCCCACGGTATCCTCGTAGCACACGGCCGGTATCACCCCCACAGTCAACTCGGTGCCCGGCACCGGAGCGGGAATGGGAGAAGTCCCTGTGCCGGGGCGAATGCCCTCACCCACTTGGGTACCGGTGATGCGCGAGTACGCCTCGCCGATCCATTTCACGTCCTGCGCTAGGGGGATGTACTCGCCGAATGGCATGAGATGCTGCTTGGATGCCGTCCGTATCCCGGCAAAACCATCGGGAATCATCGCCAGCGAATTGTGCATGCCGACCACCCGTATGTCCTGCCCTTCCGCCCGCAGGAGCCACTCGTCCACCCCGGTAAAGAGGACGAAGTCTCGTCCCCCCATTTCTCGCACTCGTTGCCGCGCCAGAGGCAGGGCATCACCTTCTAGGAAATTCTGCTCCGTAACACCATCGTGCAGGAGTGCCCCGTTATCTTCACGCCGCAGGAAGGGGCAGGGCAAGGCACTTTCCGGCCACACCACCCACACCGGGAGTTGTAGAGTAAGCCCCACGTCTTCGCGCTGTCCGGCTCGCCGCATGGTGTCCTGCGCAATCTCGTTGAAGTACTCCACCGTCGAGTCCAAATACAGGCGGTACTGCGAGAGCGAGTGAGGGTCCGCGATATGCTCCGCTTGATCTTTGTTGATCTGCACTGCCATAACCGGGAGAGGCTCGACCCCGTCGCGGCTCAGCATCTTGTTGGGTGCGTATTGCTGCGCCATCCAGAGTCCCCCACTGAAGAGCAGCATGAGGAGCACCACCGCCCCATAAAAGTCCCACGGCTTGCACCCCCCGCCCACTCCCTTAAAGTGCATAACCGTCCGACGAAAAGCACACCAGAGCACCACGGACACGGACACCGGGATGAACGCGAGGGCGGAGCTCCCCACAAATTCCGCCCACTGCACGAAGGATAAGCCACCGTAAAGGGCTGTGCCTAAGCTGTTCCAACTGAATCCGAGCGTCCCGTGCGCGCGCAGCCACTCGATACACACCCAGAGGGCACCCAACCCCACCGCACTGCGGAGTGTCGACCGGAGGTCCGCCGTAGCCCACTCTGCCCACCGCGCCGTGCGTTCCGGCAGCTCGACGGCACTGTCCACCGGTTCTCCCGCCAAAATGGGGCGGAGCCATCGCGCCGCCGCCACCGCCCAAAGCCCGGGCAGGCAGGAATAGAGTGCCATCAAGGGCACGAAGGCGATGGTCATGAAGAGAGCCTGCGGGATGAGAAAAACATAACCGACCTGCCGTATCCACCAGAAACTCACACAGTACCAACCCATACCGAATAACCACCCCATGGCAAACGCGCGTTTCTTGCTGACACCTCGTTGCCACAGAGCACTGAGCAGGGGAAGCAGCCCCAGCCAGACCAAGTTGCCGTAGTCGTACGGCGGGAAAGCGAGAGCCATGAGTACCCCGCCTCCTAGGGCGAGCAGGACATCCTTCCACCAAGCGCGGCATCGTGTCTCCTTGCCCGGCTCGCCGGTGTCTTTCGCTGCCTTTGCATCGTCTTCCCTCTGTCCTTGCATGCGCCCATTCTGCCCCGAAATTTGCGTTCCTGCAACAAAAAAAGTTTGCATTTTTGGGGAAAATCGGGAAGAATAGCCCCGGGCGCGAACAAGCCCCGCACATTATGGCTGACATCGATGACAAAAACGAAAAGAATGTACCCGGTAAGTTCTACGTCGATAGCTCTTGCATCGACTGCGATCTCTGCCGTGAATCCGCCCCTGACTTCTTTGCGCGCGATGACGACGAGGGGGTCTCGTACGTAAAAAAACAGCCTGAGACGGCCGAGGAAGAAGCACTCTGCACCGAAGCTATGCAGGGTTGCCCCGTCCAAGCCATCGGCGATGACGGTGAGTAAAGCTGCGACTTCGATTTCTGTGTATCCCCGGTACGACTCCCGCCTCCGGCATACGTCGGTGGCAGTGCGTGTGGGCATTTGACGCTATGGCACGGGTCCCTTCAACCTCAGGCTCACGGCGTCGGGGGGTAGCCGGTCGTAGGCGACGGAAGTCGGACAAGTCGGCAACGCGACCCGCCTTGCCGCGCAGAGCGTCTGCGCCGCGTTTCCTCTTTGTCACGTACCCGGACGGCAGTAAGCGTCCGGAGCGTTTTGTATCGCGAGAGGAGGGGTTGAAGAAGCAGGCGGAGTCGGACTTTTACGGGGTTCCCGTTCCGCTTTCCACCGGTGCCAATGTGCGGGACGCCGCTTCGATCCTCACCGAGGTCCTCAGTCACATCGACTTGCGCGATGATGACTTTTCTCCCGAATTTCTTGCCACCGTGTGGCATCGGGCGGTGGGTGACTTCCTCTCTGCTCAATCCACCCTCGTTTCTCTCTCCGATGGTCGCGCTACCATCCGCGCCCCCCACCCAACCGTCTGTTTCGAGCTGCGTCAACAACGCGTACGTCTCATCGCCGCCCTCAACGCCTCCTTCGGCGAAAATTGTGTGCAGACCGTGCGCATCCTCCCACGCTAGTTCAAGTACGAGGTACGAAGTAGCAAAGCTGTGGAGTGGCGGGTGTGTTAAGCGTGGGGGAAGCGATGGGGAAAGGGGGGGGGTACGGAAATGGATGCGGCGGGAAACCAAAATCCATGCGGTCGTGAAGTTGAAGCTCCCTTGGTACGCGGAGCGTATGTAACCCGCATGGGGATTGGCATTGCGACGATTTCCGAAAATTTTCTTGGGACGGATGTGCTGGGCACCCGTGCTTTTCGATGACACGATTGTCCTGTTTTTGAACAAAGCGGGGTGTTCGGTGGTCACACCCTTTGTATGAAAATAAATCCATTCCTTTTCGCAGCATTACTGACACCAGCGGTGTCGGTGGCGTGGGCAGACATCAATCTCGGGCGTCCCGCCCCCGCAGAGGGCAACGTTCCGCGTCAGCACGGAATTTACCACAGTGATCTCATGGCTTCCAACACGGTTCGCGCAATTTTCAAGGGGCTGCGCACCATCCCCGTGGTCGACCTAGCGATGCCTTCGCCGGGAACGCAGGAAGTGGCTGTCTTTCAGGTGAAGGAAAACATCAAGCACCTTCGATACGACCGTATGGGAGATGAAGCGATGAACCCCGGCAAGCTCTTCCCCGTGTCACTTGCGACCGATGTTCCCGGTCAGGATGCCAATTTGGGCAATAAAATCCGCAACCTCAAACCGGGGGACGAAGCCTTGCTCTGCATCGACCACATCTACCTCTACCGAGATTCCGGCAACGAAAGTGTGCACGCAGTCACTCGCTTCAGGGCGCGTCCGAATTCCACGGGTGCTACTCCTCCGGCAAATGAACAACAAAGCGCGCCTCCCGTGCAGAAAAATACAGAGCCACAGAGTGTACCCGTTGCTCCGCTTACACCGGCATCTCCTGCTGCTCCTGATGCAACCCCCGCCGCTCCGGATGCTGCGGCTGCCCCCGATGCAACCACGCCCGTCGCTCCGGCTCCGATTGCCTCGGCAGTTCAGCCTCCCGCTCCGTTAACTCCTAGGTCCGGAAATTACGCGCGTAGTGTGGAGTCTCGGTTCTCGATCGAGCCGGATGGCAAAGGTGGTTACCGCCGCACGCAGGTCGAAATTATCCGCGAATGGGATCAAGACACCGGAAAAGAGAGCGTCCGCAAGTATATCAACGGAACCGAGGTTGACCCGAACACGGATAAACCCCTCGCACCCGCCGCTCCGGCTGCCCCTGCTGCCCCTACCACTCCCGCCGCGTCATGACTCCCGACCCGGTGGACGGGTGCTAGGGGGATGGCACGCGGGTCCACGGGGTGGGTGTGGAGTCGCTTGGCATGCGCCAGTCGCCGCGCGGTGAGAGCGAAATCGTGCCGACCTTGGGTCCATCCGGGATGCAGCTGCGCTTGAACTGCTGCGCGAAGAAGCGGTGCAGGAAAACGTCGAGGGTGCGGCGGATGGTGTCGACGTCGTACTCTCCGCTCCACGCGTGGCACGCGAGGGTGTACAGTTTCTCGGGTGGTGCCCCGTATTTGATGAAGTGATAGAGGAAAAAATCGTGGAGGTCGTACGGTCCGAGAAACTCCTCCGTCTTTTGTTGCACCGTCCCGTCTTCGGAAGGCGGGAGGAGCTCCGGGCTCACGGGCGTCTCGATGATGTCCTGTAGCACGGCGGCGAGCGCGGGGGAACTGTGGAGTGCCACGTGGGCAATCAGGCAACGAATGAGGGTTTTGGGGACGGAACAGTTGACGGCGTACATGCTCATGTGATCGCCGTTGTACGTAGACCACCCGAGCGCGATTTCCGAGAGGTCACCGGTGCCGACGACGAGTCCCTCGTGCAGGTTGGCGAGATTCATGAGCAGCTGCGTGCGGGTGCGCGCCTGTACATTTTCGTACGTCGTCGTGCGCAGGGAGGGGTCAAAGTGTAAGAGCTCAAATTGTTTACGGCAAAGCTCCCGGATGTCCGCTTCGCTGAGAGTCGCCCCTACGAGCTCCGCCAGCCGAGCGGCATTTTCGTGTGTGCGGTCGGTGGTGCCGAACCCGGGCATGGTGACGGCTCGGATCATGTCCGGCTTTCTCCCTAGGCGTTCACAGGCACGGGCACACACCAGCAGTGCCAAAGAGCTGTCCAACCCGCCGGAGACCCCGATGACGAGGCACTTGGCGCGGGTGTGTTCCATGCGTTTGGCAAGCCCCGTGGCTTGGATATTGAGGATGTCCTCGCAGCGTTCGGCGGCTCGCGCCGGCGGGGGGAGGAAGGGACGCTTTTGCAGACGCGCAAAGCGAAGGTCGCACTCCGCAGGCAGAGGCGCGAGTTTGACGGTGCGGGAGTGCTTCCACTCCTCCGGCAGACGACTCTCATTGAAGGAGCTTTCACTCAGTCGCGCGGCTCGCAGGTGCTCCGTATCGATGTCCGCGCAGGTGAGCGTAGTGCCGCGCGCAAAGCGTTCACTCTCCGCAACGATGTGCCCGTTGTCGGCAATGAGGGCGTGCCCGCCGTAGACGACATCCTGAGAACTTTCCCCCGCTCCGGCGGAGGCTAGGACGTAGGCACAGAGGCATGTGCCACTCTGCTGGGCAACGAGTTGGCGGCGATAGTGCGCCTTGCCCACGAGCTCCGTACTGGCGCAGGGGTTGAAAATGACGCGCGCGCCGAGCAGGGCTAATCGCGCGCTGGGGGGGAGCACCGACCAGAGGTCCTCGCAGATTTCGATCCCGAATGTCAACCCCGCACCGTCGCTGAAGAGGAGGTCCGTGCCGATGGGCACAGTGCCGAACCCGGGAACCTCTGTCTCCCCCACTCGGAGCCCGGCAGCGGGGCGAAATTGTCGGCGTTCATAAAACTCCCGGTAGTTGGGCAGCACACTCTTGGGAACTAAGCCGAGCAGGTGCCCCCCTTGCAGCACAGCGGCTACGTTGTACAAGGCATCCCGCACGACGAGCGGAATGGTGGTAATGAGCACACAGGGCAGGTCTGCCGTGCGGGTGGCAAGCTCCCGCAAGCCGCTCAGTGCCGCGCCCTGCAATGTCGGCTGAAAGAAGAGATCGCCGCAGGTATACCCGGTGAGACTCATCTCCGGAAACAGCACGACGTGCGCTCCCACCCCGGCGGCATCCCGCGCGGTGGTGACTAAGGCTTCCGTGTTGCCCTCCACATCTGCCACGCGGATGCGGGGCACGGCGGCGACCAGTCGGTAGTAGCCCATCCCTCCCCTTTCGCATATTGTGCCTGTGTGCGCTTGCTCCGCCGGGTCGGAGGTGTTCTCGTGAGGTAGTATATCTCGGGACATGGGGTAAAGGCGGGATTAGTAGCTGCGTGCCCAGAGGACTCGGCGGGTGGTCGGGCGACCGGTGAGGATGCAGGGAGCCTCAGGTCCGCGTCCCATATCCCCACTCGGGATACACCGGATGGAGATGCGCAGTTCCTTGCCGAGCTCCTCCTCCTGCTCCGGAGAGCCGTCCCACGGACAGAGGAGCCAATCGGCTTCCCCCTCTCCACGGAAATTCTTCCGGAACTCTTCCATGTGTTCGCAGGGGCGAATATGGGCATCGCGGAACGCCTGTTGCCTGACCAGCAACTCGGTTTGAACGGACTCGAGCAACGTCGTGACTTGCTCCTCGAACTCAGCCTCCACCAAAAATTGTTTTTCGCCGGTGGGACGGTCGCGTCGGGCGAGGCAAACAGAGCCTTTTGCCAGATCGCGCGGTCCGATCTCCACGCGCAGGGGCACGCCCTTCTTGACCCATTCCCATTTCTTACTCCCGGAATTGAGGTCGCGCTCATCCACCTCCACCCGCAGGGGAAGCCCGTGGAATTGTTGACCGGAGAGGCGGGCAGCGAGACTGCGGCAGTGCTCCAGAATCTCCTGTCGACTCTCTTCCTTCGGTGTCACGGGGATAATGACCACTTGGCGCGGCGCAACACGCGGCGGGCAGACCAAGCCATCGTCATCCGAATGCGCCATGATGAGCATGCCGATCATGCGGGTCGAGACCCCCCAAGAGGTAGTCCATGCATACTGCCGCTCATTGTTGCGACCGGCGAAAACGATGTTCTGCGCCCGGGCAAAATTCTGACCCAAGAAATGTGAGGTGCCGGCCTGTATGGCCTTGCGGTCCTGCACCATCGCTTCCACTGTATAGGTGCGCACCGCCCCGGGAAAGCGTTCGTGCTCCGTCTTTTCCCCGGCAATCGACGGCACCGCCAGTACCTCGCGTTGAAATGCCTCATACACTTGGTGCATGTCGGCAGTTTCCCGCTCGGCCTCCGCGCGGGTTTCGTGGGCAGTGTGTCCCTCCTGCCAGAGGAACTCCGCCGTTCGCAGGAAAATACGCGGTCGCATTTCCCAGCGCATCACATTGCACCACTGATTCACCTTGAAGGGGAGGTCTCGGTAGCTTTCCAACCACCGCGAAAACGCCGCTCCGATAACCGTTTCGGAGGTCGGGCGGATGACATACTTGTCTGTCAGTTCCCCGGCGGGTAGCATCCGTGTTTTGCCGGTTTCGGGGTCTTTGACGGCTTCCAAACGGTGGTGGGTCACTACGGCACATTCCGTCGCGAAGCCCTCGGCATGTTCAGCCTCTCTTTCGAGGTAAGTGACGGGTATAAGCATCGGGAAATAAGCATTGCTGTGTCCCGTGCGCTTAAACTCGGCATCCAGTTGCTGCTGTATCAACTCCCAAATGGCATACCCCCATGGCTTAATGACCATGCAGCCGCGTACCTCCGAGTTTTCCGCCATGTCGGCGGCTTTAATCACCTGCTGATACCACTCCGGAAAATCCTCCGCGCGCGTCGGCGTAATTGCGTTTTGCTGTGCCATAAAGTGATATTAGTGTGGCGGCGCGAAATGTCAAGAACGAAGCCTCGCTCGTCTCAAGAAAATCCGGTAGATAAAGGGGGAGGAACACACCTGTCCCAAGAAAATTTTCGAGAAACGCCGCCATGCCAATCCCCATGCGGCTTTCAGACGCTCTGCGTACCAAGGGGGCTTCGTCCTCACGGGTGCTTTGATTTATTCCCCACGCGCCTTTTCTGCTTCGCTTCCTCTCAGCGCATCCGCGCAACTCCGTTGCGCCTAACTCCTTCACTTCGTACTTCGTACTTCGTACCTCGTACTTGATCACCCCCGTGTTTTCCTGCCCCAAAGTCCTCGTCCACCACGAAACCTTTAATTTATTTGGGACAGGTGTGGGGGAGGAATCACATTCTCTGCACGGGAGAATCTGGTACGGGGGAGAGGTCCTCTAGGCGCGCGCAAAAGCGGTGAAGGTCTGCGGAGAATTCGCGGTAGACGAGGAAGGGCAGGGGGGGAAGGGGATCCGGGATAAAGCGACGGAAGTGCTCAATGCGCTCCTCCGCGCGCTGTAATAGCTCCCTCGGCACGTTGCGAAGAGCCTCAGCAGCGGGTTCTAGGAACTCGACAGCATGGTGGCAGATAAGGGGAGCATCACACCCTGCCATGAGAGCCATGTGAACCGCTTCTTCCGGAGAGAACATGGAGGAGACGGCACCCATGCACAAATCGTCGGTCAACACCACTCCTTCGTAACCGAGTTGATCACGCAGAAAGCCCTGCACAATAGCGGGGGAAAGAGAAGCAGGCAAGGACGCGTCTATATCGGTCGCTAAGACGTGAGCCACCATGATAGACGCAAGCTCCGGCATAAGAGCTGAGAAAGGGGAAGCCGGACCATCGTTTAAGAAGTCCGTGCGCGAGGTAGCAATGGAGGGCAGCGAGAAGTGGGGGTCGCAGAGGGCACCCCCCATGCCGGGGAAATGTTTGCCGCAGGTCAGAATACCACGCCGAGAGAGCACGCGGTTCCACAGCCCCGCGTACGAGATGACATCCTGCGTGTTACTACCCCAGCAACGTCCCCCCAATGCATTTGTGCGTGCCGAGGAGAGATCGAGCACCGGGGCTAGGTCTGTGTTGATGCCCAATGAGAATAAGCAACGCGCTGTCATCAGGGCTGCCTGTTCGATAAGATGCGCATCACGCGCGGCTGCGAGAGCTGCGGCGGACGGGAAGGGAAGACCGACACCGAGAGTGCGCACGACGCGCCCACCTTCTTGGTCGATGGCAATGATGGGAGAGTAGGGTCCCGCAGAGAGTCGGCGCAGGCTGTCCGTCAGCTCACGCGTTTCTTCCGGGTCTTCGATATTGCGAGAGAATAAGATGTATCCGATGGGCTGTAGGCGGGAGAAGAGTCTGCGCTCCCGCTCGCTTAATTGCGTTCCCTCAATTCCTGCAATGAGAGGCAACATGACTCGACCCATGAAAAGCTCTGACACGATACCGTAGACTTACCCTTTCTCCTGCCGTAGGGGCAAAGTTTCCCGGGAGGGGAAGGGGGAATGCCTACTTATTCCCAAAAATATCGCGGCGCGTGAACAAGGCGTACACCGGTACCCCACGCTCCTCAATGGCTTGGCGACCACCTTCTTCGCGGTCGACCAATACAAAAGCTGCTTTTACTTTACCGCCTTCAGCTTCAATGGCATCGATAGCTTTGAGGGTGGAGCCCCCGGTGGTGATAACATCATCCACTACGAGTACCGAATCCCCGGTAGTAAAGTTACCCTCAATCCGCTTGCCTCGCCCGTGGTCTTTGGGTTCCTTGCGTACGGTAAAAACCTCGAGAGGTGTTGGGGCTGCGGCGGAGTACATCCCGATGGCAAGAGAAATGGGATCGGCACCCATAGTCATGCCCCCGATGGCACGGATGTCCGGGAAACGCGGCAAAATGACATCGCATACGAGACGCCATCCGAGTTCACCTATCAGGTTGGCTCCACGCGCGTCCAGTGTGGTCACCCTACAATCGCAGTACAGATCGCTCTCTTTCCCGGATGCCAATATGAAATGCCCGGTCTTGATCGACTTTTGCAGCAAGATATGCAGCAGTTCATCCTTCTTTGTGTCCATGACGCCACCCAGCATACCACAAAATCGCCCCCCCGGCAAGCATTCTCATGTAAACGAAACACTGCAAAAGGGACATTGGCGAGATGGCACCGAAATCGTCCCCGAAAGTTGAAGGAAGGTGGGATTGCAGCTCAGGGATTGCGCAGCTTGGGGATGGAGTTGCGACGCAGGACCTCATTGCACATCTCTACTGTTTTGCGGTCGAGGTATATTTTGTACGGGGCATGGCTGATTGTCAGCTCAGTGATACCGTCGGGGGTCGCCGCATCCAAAAGTTCAGTGAATTGTGCGAAGGAGGTGACAGGAGTGCCGTTCACGGCATCAATGACACAGAAACCCAGAGATTCGTAGCCAAGGGTAGCCGGGGTGGGTATAACCAAGGTAAGGGCGACAACCTCTTGCCGTCCCGCCTTAAACAGCTCCTCTTTGTGTTCCCGAGCACGTATGAAACTGAGAGGCAGGTTGGTCGCCCTCTTCTTCAGAGCATTTAGGTAGTTTTCGGTGAGAGGTTGAAAAAGCATCCCTCCCCACATGACGTAGCGCGGACGCGTTCCTACCTTTTCGTAGCAGAAGGGACCCTTTTCAATAGCATCGCGGTTCAACGACACGGGGAGATGCAGCACCTGCCCATTCCGCGATATATCCAGCACGATGGTTTCTCCTTGGGGCTTGAGACTGCGAATATTTGCACCGAGCATGCCGTAGATGGGGTGGTGAAATTTCCCGCGTTTGTCCAGCGGTATCCCTTCCACCCCCACAAGTACATCTCCCTTTCGTATGCCCGCCTTAGCCCCGGCTCCCCAAGGTGCTACCTCACTTACGTAGAGTCCTCCTTGTTTCGGATTCAATTTGAGATATTTACAAAAAACAGGGTCATCCAACCCGGCGAAGGAGAGCCCCACCACCGGCACACCGGTATTTTTCGGCGTTTGCTCTAAGAAACGGCGCAGCATCTCGGCGTTGAGCAGCCCTACGGTCTGGCTCTCCTCATTGAAGTTCATCACCAGTCCCGTCAAATGCCCGTCCTTGAGTGCGGGCAGCCCGACTCCCATTCCGTGGGGCAGAGGAGTCTGCGAGCGCATAGTGAGCAAGGGTACTCCGACTGGGGTCAAGGAGGCACTTTCTGCCACCAACTCCACGTCCACGGGAATTTCTCCCTGCACGAGTGCATGCAGCCGCACCCTGCCGTCAATACCGATGGGGTCCCCCACCTCGAGCACAGGCAATTTCCTGAAAATATCCGCATCTTCCTCGTGCTGCACGGTAAGCAGAGCCAGCCCCAAATCATCATCGACCTTCAGCACTTTGGCTGGCACGGTCCGCGACATATCGGGAAGTGAAATTTCCACGAATGTCGCTTGACTCATCCCCTTGGCAGGCACCAATACCTGTCCTTTCCCCAAATACACTCCCATGGCACGGACATCTTGCTGTGTCCCCTTTTCCCAAGGGCGTATGGGTTCATATTCTTGGTAGGCGGTATGCACATCCAACAAACCTGCGGGGCAAGTGTGTGCGCCGGAATGCACGGGCGTTTGTGCGGCAGGTGCCGTCGTTTGTGCCGTTTGGGGTTGCTGTGCCGCAGTTTCTCTCGCCGCACGGCGCGCGTGGTCACGTGCCGTGCGCGGTGTCGGCTTGCAGCCGCTCAAACTCAGCACAGCAAGCAGTATGATAAGCGATATTTTGTATTGAAGTCTCTTCATGTCAAAGGATAGGGAAAAATGGTGTCAGTTGTGCGTCAATCGAGTCGCGCATTGGCAGGTATGTTGTAGCTGTTGCTGATGCGCTCGTTGGAAGCATCCAGAACTGCGTTATCGATGACAAAGGGGCGCGGTGCGTCCTTGAACTCGATAATTGTGTAGCCTCCCTTGCGTTTGCCGTCTTTGGGATACAAAAGCTCGTGCAGATGACGCAACCCCTTGACCTCTTGCCCATTAACTTTTGTCACTATGCCGGTGCCGGAATCGTCAAATCGCGAATTCACCTCATCTGCCAGAACGTCGGTGAGAACCACGACATCCTCTTTGCTCTGCGAGCCGCCACGATTGATGAACTCATCCATTTCCACGACAAAGTCGCCCGGGTCCATGCGATGGGCTTCGATTACTCCGCGCTGCAAAGGTTGAAAGATAAGCCCCGCAAAGTGGACGTATCGCGGCATAGCATCAAATTCATTGCCCATGATGTCAGCTGCCGGTATCCTCCGGGGAGCTACTTTCACGTCCATAGCTCTTCCATCGCGTATGATGCTGAATGTGAGCACATCTCCGCTGAATGCCCGCTCTGCCATCTCCTCGAGTTTTACCCGTTCACCGCCCAGCTCGATCATGGCTGAGCTATCCACCGGTAACCCATTGACTGCCAGAACAACATCCCCTACCTGCAACTTGCCGTCTGCGCCGCTCCCCCGTATCACCTCCCCGACGATAGCCCCCATGGCATCATCCGGCAGCTTGTAGTGCTTTCGCATAGCCGGATTTTCCATCGGGAAAAATTGTGCCCCTATTTTCACGTAGCAGTCGTAATGTCCGTCCTGCACGTCCTTTCGGAAACGGTTGATGACAGGCAGGGGGATCATGTAGCCGGTGGAATTCGCCTCGCGGAGTCCTTGGAATGCCACCCCAACTACCTTGTCGCCCATCAGTACCGGTCCTCCGGAATTACCCGGGTTAATCGCCGCATCGATCTGCACCGTAAGGTGCGACTCATTCTGTGTGTGGGCGTATGGGATAGTGTCAATACGTGATACAATTCCCCGCGTCACCGAAAGGCGATTCCCGCCTATGGGGTAACCGATGGCTCGCACGCTATCCTCCAGCTTGGGCATGTCGGTGCTGAACTCTAAGTAGGGTACATCCTTGAAGGCTTCGGCATCCTCCACTTCCACCAACGCCAAGTCTGCATCGTGTGCCACAAATTTGACCTTTGCCGGTATTTTCCGCGCATCGGCGTAGGGCGATACATTGATGCGCTCGGCGTTCCCTACGACATGTGCATTTGTCATGAAAACTCCCGGCTCTACCATGAACCCCGTCCCCGTCCCACGCCCGAATTGCCCGGCCCGCCACGGTACACTGTAGTCCGGCATCCGATTCGCTACCTCAATCTTCACAATACCACGATACGCCGCCGACAGATCCCGCCCGGTTTCCGCATCTCCTCCGTGCTCTCTCTCGGGTTCCTCTGCTGAGTTCGTCTCTTCAGCGGGGAGCGGTCTCTCACCCTCGGACTCACTACTCCCTCCCGCTCCTCCCTCTGGCTCCTCTGCTGTACCCTGTTCCCCCGTGGCTTGGCACCCGCAAGCGCATCCGGTTCCGCATTCTCCGGTTCCACACGCGGGTTCCGCCGCTGCTCCTTGTTCGTCTGCGGCAGTCCGACACCCACAAGCACAGTCGGGTCCGCACCCCCCGGCTTCACACTCGGACTCCGCCTCGGCTCCTTGCCCCTCTGCGGCAACTTGGCACTCGCAAACGGCTTCATTTCCCCCGGCATCCTCCTCGGATTCCGCCGCATCCTGCGCCCTTGCGGGTGTCGGATTCCCTTTTCCGGGCTCTTTCTCCCTAGTGTCTGCTTGTTCTGTGGTCGGATCTTGCCCTACCACGGAGCTTTGCACTGCAGGAGGTTGGTTTGCATTTTCTCGCACCGCTTCGGCATCCCCGCCGGGCAGAGTACCGCCCGCCTGGTTTGTCTCATGGTTCGCTGCTGCATCCCCTTCTTCCGGGACGACCTGTTCAGTAGGCACTTGCGGTGCCGACACAGACTCCTCCTGTGCCGCTGCTACGCCCACCATCAGCAGAGCTGCTGTCACGAAAACCTGTTGTATCATCACGCCCACATTTTCGACCCACTCCCCCCCGCAAGTCAAGCGCAAAATGAGCATCCTAAAATATCTTTCCCACCCCGAGGAACCTCCTGCCAATCGCCGCAGTACCGCGAACAAGAACGACCGCCTTCCAATACCTTGCGGCATTATATTACACATGTTACGCCATACACGGGAAGGGAGTCGAACCCCTGACCAACTGCGTGTAAAGCAGCCGCTCTACCTCTGAGCTACCCGTGCTTGTCGGGACGCATTCTACACGAGATTTGCGCAGGACGCAAGAGAAATCCACGCCACGCTGCCCCAAATCACAGCTGTCCCAAGAAAAATATGAGCTTCGTGGTGGGCGATAACCTTGAGGCAGAAAAACACGGGGGTGATCAAGTACGAGGTACGAAGTACGAAGTGTGCAGAGCGTGTGAAACCTACGTAGGAACCGGGGTGGTGGCGATTTGCAGGAATTTTCTGGGGACAGGTGGTGTTGACAGGTGAAGAGAGATGCAGTACACTAGTACAGGACGATGGACGAGAGGGCAAAGTATGTGAATCCGGAGTGGTCGGAAGCGGAGTGGGATGTCTCGGGGGCGTTTGTCAACGACCGCGAGCTGCTCGCTTTCTTTGACTTTTGCAAGGGGAAACTGGGGTATGAGCCCTTCCGAATCGTGCACGGGGCACCGCTGTGTGCTTGGAACAGCGGGCGCGTGCTCAAGCAGTTGTTGCGTGAAGCGGAGGAGATGCGTGCGGCAGGGTTGGAGTACGAAAAACGCGGCATCGCGGTGTACCTGACCTTTTCGAATTTGTTGCTCTCAGAAGCGCATCTGGCAGACCCCATTTGCAATGCCCTGTGCACATTTTTTTCGCGGCACAACCCGACAAAGCGCAACAGCGTCATTATCGGCACGGACCTCTTGTTGCGGCACGTCCGCGAGCGTTTCCCGGAGCTGCGCCGCGTCTCCTCTATCCTACATATCGTTCAAAATAACGGCAAAGGAAAACCGGAAGTCTACCGGGAGCTGCTGCAAAAATACGATGAGGTGATGGTGCACCCGGACGACGTGCTCAATGAGGGGTTGCTCAGGCAGTTGGATAACCCGTCTCGCTTCATCTTGCTCATCAATGAGTACTGCATCCGGAATTGTCCGTTGCGCGGCTACCACTACAAATCACTTTCGGAAAACGCCCTCAACTTTGTGAGCTA
>CAYRJI010000038.1:0-19020 GCA_964424645.1 uncultured Akkermansia sp.
TCGGCACAGGTGCGGGTAGCATCATCGTCGATGGCTCCGCCGAATTCCGCAGCGGTTGGACTTCCGCCAACGCCACCCTCGGCTACCGCATCAGCTTCTGACAATTTTCCGCCCCCCTCCCTCGCCCCCCCCAGAATGCGCGGTCGCTATGACCGGAACGGGGGAGGGGAGGCGGAGCAAGTGGAAGTACGAGGTACGAAGTACGAAGTACGAAGTGGCGGAGCTGCATCGCAGGGGCGGCGATGGGGCAGGGGGGCGGTGCTTCGTTCGCCGGGGTTTTTGTGCGGGTGTGGTGAGAAAGTAGTGAGGAGTGGGAATGGGAGTACGAAGTGGCGGAGCCGAGGAAGAACGCTTGTGTTGTGCCACAGCTTGGCACAGGTTTGCCATTCGCTCAACACCGCTGCCCACTATGTACTCGCATCTCCCGTGCCTCTCACCACATGCTCTACACACCACGGAGGTAATTACTTCACGGGTGCACGGATTCGTCCTCCACGCGTGTTTTCTGCTTTGCTTCCTTCGGTTTCCCTTTGCGCAACTCCGTTGCGCCTAACTCCTTCACTTCGTACTTCGTACCTCGTACTTCCATTCCCCCGCGTCTTCCTGCCGCAAAGTCATCGCCCACCACCAAGCTCGTATTTTTCTTGGGACGGCTGTGGGTTGGCTGGGATCAAAATGCTTGCATTATCGGCACTTTTTGGGTACACTTAGATTCGCCGTGAATGCTAGTCTCAAGAAACACTTTCGACGTGCACAGAGAGGGAAGGGGGTTGCTTTCTCTTTGAGGAGGGTGTCGGCTCCTGGGAAAACAAAAAAGAAAATTCGTAAAGAGGGTCATTACAGTCGTTTAGATGCGCAGGTTATTGTACGTCTCCTGCGAGAACCCTACCGTCCGAATGCGGCGGCGTTAGAGATAAGACGCATGTGCGATTCCATTCCTCGCATCGAAGTGTAGTCCCGCCGCCCTTCCCCGGCTCTGCTACTTCGTACTTCGTACTTCGTACCTCGTACTTCCATTCCCCTGCGTCTTCCCGCCGCACAGTCACCGCCCACCACGAAGCCTTTAATTTATTCGGGACGGGTGTGATTTGGGGCGGGTGAGGATTTGTCCAGCATATCGGCGTAGGGGGAGTAGGCATAGATGCGGTTGCGGGCGGATGAGGTACGTAGTTGCGCGATGTGGTGGGCACGGAGAGACTCGAGGATTTTGTAGACTGTAGCCGGGGAGAGGTCGGCTTGACGGGCTAGGGAGAGGGGGCGCACAATGATGCGGCGTTGTAGGAGCTCGAGGATTTTTACGGTATTCTTCCCTTTTTGACCGAGCGAATGCGCCCAAGCATTGTGCTCTGCCATGCGGGAACGCAAGGCGCGAAGGGTCGCGACCGCGTTGTTTGCGGTGTCCAGTACGGCATCCAGAAAGAACTCGAGCCAAGGTACCCAGAGCCCCGAGCTGCGGACGCCGTCCAAGAGGCGGTAATACTCCTGTCGGTGTTGTTTGAAGTACAGGCTCATATAGAGCAGGGGTTTACGCAGGATGCCGCCGGAGCAAAGCATCATCGGGATGAGCAGTCTACCGACGCGCCCATTGCCGTCGAGGAATGGGTGTATACTTTCAAATTGAACGTGAACCATTGCCGTACGCAGGAGGACGGGGATGTGGTCGTCCTCTCGGTTAATAAATAATTCCAGAGCACCGAGACAAGACATGAGTTCCTGCGGCGGGGGCGGGACGTAGACGGCATTGCCGGGTCGCGTCCCACCAATCCAATTTTGGCTTCGTCGGAATTCACCGGGCATTTTGTTTGTGCCACGTCCGGAGCGCAGTAGCTCGGCGTGCAACTCACGCATGAGGCGCAGGGAGATCGGGTAGCCATCCGCCAGCCGTTTCATTCCCAACTGCATAGCCGATACGTAGCAACACACCTCGGTGATGTCCTCGCTTTCCTCCTGTTCAAGAGCACCCTGTTCAAAGAGAAGGAGATCAGACAGCGAAGATTGCGTACCCTCGATCATCGATGAAAGCACGGCCTCCTGCCGTACACAGGCGTAGAGAAACGGTTCGATTGTCGGCAATTCTTCCCCTAAGACATCGAGAGCACCGAGCATACGCAGTGCGTCATCGTAGGTTTGCCGCCCCACCGTATCTAATTCCGGCAAGGGGCGCGGGGGCAGCGCGTTCGGAATGTACGCCTGTACCCTTTCTCCGACCGTGCTGATCGTCACGTACCGCCCTGAATTCCTCCGCTTCACACCCGCACTCTAACCTAAAATAAGACCTCTGTCAATTTTAATTTTTACGGAAAAACTAAAATACACATCTGTCCCGAATAAATCAGACACTTAGAGTAGGGCGATAACTTCATCGCGTGGCAACACGGAGGGAATCAGGTAGGAGGTACGAAGTGAAAAAGTTAGGCGCAACAAGGTTGCGCGGAGGGGAACAATGAACGCAAGGCGAGAACGACACGTGGAGACCAAGTCCACGCATCCGTGAGGTTGATACGTCTGTGGTATGCGAAGCCACGAGAAGGTGCTCGCGCGGCACCACGATCCGTCACACATGACGCTACTTGCCACAACACTCACATCACGCACGTTTTTCCTACACGCCCCGACTGCTTACCACACTCGCCACTCCCCGGCTTTGCCACTTCGTACTTGATCTTGCCAAGTGGCGTGAGGTGGTGTATTATACATTTTACAGAATGCAGGAATTCCTGCGAAATGTAAAATGAACCGGGAGGAGACATGCAGATAAAGCGAGATACATATCTTACGCAATTGATTGATAAAAAGCACAATGGACTCATCAAGATTGTGAGTGGAGTGCGGCGATGTGGCAAAACGTATCTGCTCTTCGAGCTTTTTCGTGCGCATTTACTGGGTGCAGGGGTGCCCGAGGATCATATTATTTGTCTCTCACTGGACGACTTTGAAAATAAGAGATATAGGGAGGCGGAGGTCTGTTACCGTTTCGTGAAGTCGCAGATACGCGACATGCAGATGTACTACGTCTTGCTGGATGAAGTGCAGATGCTGGAAGACTTCGAGAGCGTACTCAATGGGCTTTTGCACGTCAGGAACTTGGACATTTACGTGACGGGGAGCAACTCACGCTTTCTTTCCACGGATGTGGTGACGGAATTTCGCGGACGGGGGGATGAACTGCGGGTGTATCCACTGAGTTTCAGTGAATTTTATGCTACGAAGGACTGCTATTGGGAGGAAGCATGGAAGGAGTATGCGCTTTACGGAGGCATGCCGCTCGTGCTTTCCATCCCCGACCCGCGTGCAAAGAGGAAGTACCTGCGCGATTTGTTCGAGAAAACCTATTTACGCGACATCATTGAACGCAATCACCTGCAGAAAACTGAGGAATTCGATGCGTTGGTGAGCATTCTCGCTTCCGGCATCGGTGGACTGCTCAATCCGCGCAAGATTGCCGCTACCTTTGCGAGTGTCGCACACGTGAATATCTCGGCTCCGTCTATCGGGCGGTATTTAGACTATCTGGAGGATGCCTTCCTCATCCGAAAGGCACAGCGATATGACGTGCGCGGACGATACTACATCGATTCCCCCTACAAGTACTATTTTACCGACTTAGGGCTACGCAATGCCCGCATCAACTTCCGGCAAAAGGAGGAACCGCATATCATGGAAAACATTATCTACAATGAACTCTGCATACGCGGCTTCCGAGTCGATGTAGGCTCTATTACCGTGGACGGGCGCGGGGTGCACGGGCGCGAGCAAAAACGGTTGGAAGTAGACTTTGTGGTCAACGATTACGATGATCGCATCTACATTCAATCCGCCCTCCGTTTACCCACCGCTGCCAAGCGTGCCCAAGAAGAGCGACCTTTGCTCTCCATTCACGACGCTTTCCGCAAGGTCATCATCACGCGCGACGCCACCTCCTCGTATCGGGAAGAAAATGGTGTGCTCATCCTCTCTCTACACGATTTCCTCCTCCATCCCGATGCCCTGCACAGGTAAGAGGTACTTCCTGTTTACAGAATGCAGGAATTCCTGCAAAATGTAAAATGGACGGTAGCTAATATATAAATTAACAAGTAGTTACAATGTCCTGTTCGCTCTCGCTACATCCGCATCGTCCACCAAACTAACAAAAAAAACGGAAGACGAAGCACCGCCCCCGCGCCCACATCTGTCCCAAATAAATTAATGGCTTGGTGGTGGACGATGACTTTGCGGCAGGAAGGCGCGGGGGAATGGAAGTACGAGGTACGAAGTACGAAGTACGAAGTGAAGGAGTTAGGCGCAACAAGGTTGCGCGGAGGGGAACAATGAACGCAAAGCGGGAACGACGCGTGGAGACCAAATCCATGCATCCGTGAGATTGATACGTCTCCTAAGAGAATTTCTGAAAAACGCTGCCGTGTTCATCCCCCCCCCCCAAGTCATCCTCCCAAGTCATCCCCCTAAGTCGGGTTATAATTCGTTTC
This sequence comes from uncultured Akkermansia sp., assembly GCA_964424645.1. Taxonomy (GTDB): domain Bacteria; phylum Verrucomicrobiota; class Verrucomicrobiia; order Verrucomicrobiales; family Akkermansiaceae; genus Akkermansia. The sequence goes on from CAYRJI010000038.1 coordinate 4,470, forward strand.
AACTAAGGTATTACCACATCTCATCCCCCCAAGTCGCCATCCCCCCAAGTCGTCCCCCCAAGTCGTCCCCCCAAGTCGTGCGGTTGGATGTGCGTACAGATTTCTCAATCGTAGGGGGAGGGAGAGACTTGACGTTTGGGAATCATTGGGTATGATGATACTTGAACGAAGTACGAAGTGGCAAAGCCGGGGAGAGACGGGAGTGGTGAGCGGCAGTATGGTGTGAGGAAGACGTGTGCAGCACCACACCTGTCCCAAATAAATTAAAGGCTTCGTGGTGGGCGATGACTTTGGTGCGGGAAAACACGGGGGTGATCAAGTACGAGGTACGAAGTACGAAGTGAAGGAGTTAGGCGCAACGGAGTTGCGCGGATGCGCTGAGAGGAAGCGAAGCAGAAAAGGCGCGTGGGGAATAAATCAAAGCACCCGTGAGGACGAAGCTCCCTTGGTACGCAGAGCGTCTGAAAGCCGCATGGGGATTAGCATGGCAACGGTTTTCGAGAATTTTATTGGGACGGGTGTGGTGCAGCACATCTGTTCCAACAAAATTTTCGAGAAACGACCGACTTTGCGAAAGTGCAGAGTCGGTCGCATGACTACTGAGATGGAGAGAGGGCAAGCGTCATGCTTCCTGAGATTTGGAAGCGGGCATTTTGCCGGTGGTGAAGTACTCTTCGATTTCCTCGAGGGTGCGCCCCTTCGTCTCCGGGAGGAAGAAAGCGGCGGTGATGAAATAGATGACGGTGAAACCGGCAAGGGTGAAGAAGACGCTGGAGTAGCCGTGAGCTCCGACCCACGGGAGGAAGACCCCGGCGATCGTGGTGGAAACTCCTTGGTTGATGAGTAGGGCGATGGCCATGCCATTGGCGCGGATACGGGTGGGCATGAGCTCCGAGAGAGCCAGCCAGACGCATACACCGGGACCGGCGGCGTAGAACGAGATAAAGACCACAAAGAACGCGGTCACGAGCCACCCGGTGAGCGGGGCGGGCTTCATGCCTACCTCCGCGCGCGTTATCTCCAGTGCCTGCAGAGAGCCCGGCTCGGGGTTATCCTGCCAGAAGAGGACGTGGTCGAGGGGGGTGGGTTTCGGAGCAAAGTCCGGGTTAATAATGACGCGGTCGCTGTTGCTTTCCAGCTCGAGCAAAGCTTTTTCGAGGGCTTTGGCATCCACTCCCTCGGCGGGCACCACTTGTTTTTTACGCAGTTTGTCGGAGAGCTTGTAGACTTTTGCTTTTTCGATGGACTCCTTTTCCAAGTCCTCGCGGAAAGCCGCTTGAGCAGCACCGACATCCACAGCACCCATGGCATCATCTACATACTGCTCGCCTAAACCTGCCGCATTTACTTCGGCGATGCACTTCTCTCGGTTAAACTTTTCCGCCACCACCTGATAGGAAGAAGTACCTTGCTTGTACGTGACGATCAGCTGTGCGCCATCTTGCCGGAGCTCGGGGTGCTGTGCTGCCGCCGTTTTCACGGCATCATCCACGGAAACCTTCGCGTACGCTCCCTGTCCTTCGAACTCCCGCACCTGAGCGCGGACGTATTCGGTTACATCGACGCGTTGGTCTTCCACGGAGAAGAACATGGCACCCACACCGACCAGACCGACGATGATACCCAATGTCCCCATCTTCAGCAGGAAAGTGCGTCCCTTCTTATCCACGAGAGAGACTGCCACGATCGTCATGAGCATATTGACAACCTTGATTGCCATATCGGCGATGTTGGCACTCTGCCCCTGCAGACCGGCCTGCTGGAAAATTTTCACCGAGTAATTGAGCACGGAGTTGATACCCGTAGCCTGCGTGCAAGCGAGTACGATAACTGCCAGAACAAAGGGGATGACATACTTGCGCTGCAGAAGACTGTCCCCCTTGGCTGCGGCGGCAATGGCTGCCTTCTCTTCCTCCGCAGCGGCATCGGCTGCCTTCATTTCGGCGAGAATTTCCTTGGCTGCTTTCTCCCCATTGTTGGCAGCCAGCGCAATCAGGGCTTCATTTTCGCGTCCGCGACGGTAGAGCCAACGCGGAGACTCCTTCAGTCGGAATGCCCCGAAAAAGAGGATGAGTCCCGGTACCGCCGAGCACCAGAATATCGTCTGCCAAGCCATGACTTTGTCGGCATCGTCTACGGTTACATCCGTGGCTGAACCCACGAGGAGCGTCGTGAGGTACCCGATCACAGCGGCAAAGACCAAGCCAACCGTCAGGAGGAATTGGAACATGCCCGTGCCCTTGCCGCGCGACCCGGCGTCCAAACATTCGGCGAGGTACATAGGCACGACCACACCGACCAGACCCGCCGAAGCACCCTGCAAGATGCGTCCGCCCATGAGTACTTCGAACACACCGTTGGAGAAGCAGATGATGGGGATGCTCAGCGTGAAGAGTAGTGCTGAAAGGATGATCACCTTCTTGCGTCCCATCCACTCTGCCAAGACACCGGCAAACAGGGATGAAATGACGGAACCGAGCAATACCGCTGCCACTACCACGGATATCTGCTGCGGAGTGTAGGTCGAGGTTTGCTCAATGTAGGGAACCGCCGCCGCGATGACGCCTACGTCGATGCCATACAATAACCCACCCAAACCTGCCATCAACATGAGGTATCGCGCATATCGTCTCACGGAGTTCGCTACGCCCTCGAGTGGCGTATCAGGTGCGCCGGGTTCTGTCGTACTAGTACTCATAGCCCCTGCATTTTATCACACCCCCCCACCGGCGCAAGCAAAAAAATTAGCCCCATATCACAGCACACCTGTCCCAAATAAATGAGGCTTTGTGGTGGGCGATGACTTTGCGGCAGGAAGACAAAAGAAGTACGAGGTACGAAGTACGAAGTGAGAGAGTTAGGCACAACGAAGTTGCGCAGGGGAGTGGGAAGGAGGCAAAGCCGGGGAGTGATGGGCGAGGTGGGCAGAGCAGAAGAACCTTTTTCGTTTCAACAATTTGTATTGCCAAGGGGACGCGGATGGGGTAGATTAGGATGTATGAAGCGTTGGGAGATTGTACCGGTTGCGTTGGTGGCGTCCATTTGTCTGGGGGCATGTGTGGGACCGAAGAAAATTATGATAAGTACGGAACCGGCGGGGGCGCGGGTGAGCATCAACGGTGTGCCGCAGGAAAAGGTGACCCCTGTGGAAGTCACCGTGGACCAATCGAAGGACTTGGGAATTGTGGCGGAGAAAGATGCGTATGAAACCGCCACGCGAGTCGTCCACACCCGTACAAATTGGTGGCTGTCGTTACTTTGGACAAAGACGAACCCCCGTGCACGGTTCATCGAGGAGGATGAAGTACATATTCCTCTAAAAAAGATTCCCACCATGAGCACCTACGTACTGACGCCCCTGCCGCCGTACGCGGGGGACCGTGAGAAGTCCGCAGCACCGCCCCTGCGTGCCATGCCGACCAACCTGTAAATTGATTTGCGGAGGTGCTGCGAACCGGTGGGCAGCCGTCCCAAGAAAAATACGAGCTTCGTGGTGGGCGATGACTTTGCGGCAGGAAAACACGGGGGAATGGAAGTACGAGGTACGAGGTACGAAGTACGAAGTGAAGGAGTTAGGCGCAACGGAGTTGCGCAGAGAAGTTGGAAAGAGGCAAAGCCGGAACGATGTGTGGGGAGAAAATCCACGCACCCGTGATGGTGAAGCCCCCTTGGTGCGCAGAGCGAGTGCGACCTGCATGGGGACTAGCATGGCAATGGTTTCCGAAAATTTTATTGGGACAGATGCGGAACCGGTGGGTGAACCTGCGGAGTGTGATACGGCGGGACTTGACACGTGATGAGCTGTGGGGTATGCTTGGGGGCATGAAGGCGCATGTTGACATCAATTTGGCGGATATACCGGAGGGCGGGACGCAGATTGCCGGGTCGGTGGAGGGGGCGGCTTTGCTCGAACCGGAAGGGGGGGATGTGCGTGGGGTCGATGCTGTGAATTATGACCTCTTTGTGCAGGTGTTTGACGGGCGGGAACTTGTGGCGAGAGGGAAGGTGGAAGTGCCGCTCAGTCTGCGCTGTGTGCGTTGTCTGCGGGTGTTCCCGTACACGCTGCGTGTGGAAGTTGCGCTGCACCGTGAAGTGCCGGATGATGCAACGGTAGTCGACTTGGCTGCGCAGCTGCGCGAAGAACTTTTACTCGAATTACCGACTTACCCCAAATGCGAGCTCGCGGACTTGGAATGTGAAATTCATGACATTCGGACAGATTTTGGGCTGGACAAGACCCCGGCATCGGGTGTAGAATGCGGCGCGGCGGGCGAGCGGAGTGTGTGGGATGCGCTGGACGGAATCAGTACACCCCCCGCCCCGTGAGGGTGTCTGCTTTATCCGTCGCCTCAACCGTTCAAACATATATCAGACTATGGCAGCTCCAAAACGCAGAACATCCAAGATGAAACAACGCTCCCGCTTGGCAGCCCAAGCGTGGAAAGCTCCCCGGTTGGGTAAATGTCCCAAATGCGGTGCGTCTGTCCCGGGTCATACAGCTTGCCCCCACTGCCATACATACCGCACCCGCAGCGGCACAGAGGTCGAAGTCGCCGCCGAATAAGGGAGGAGGAGAGTATTTGTGACCGGTGCAACGCGGGGGTCGTGTGTTTGCGTTTGCGCTCGCGTACGGTGCTTGTGGCTTGTTTTGTACCCCGCGCTCGCGTTTCGCTGCCGCCTAACACATTCGTCACTTCCCGGCTTTGCCACTTCGTACTTCCATTCCCCCGTGTTTTCCTGCCTTAAAGTCACCGTCCACCACGAAGCCTTTAATTTCTTCGGGACAGGTTTGGTGATTGCTTGACATTCCGGGGGAGTGCAGGTATGTTTGAGACATGGCAACGACAGAGCTGATCATTATCGGTGGAGGTCCGGCAGGGTATGTGGGAGCTATCCGTGCGGCGCAATTGGGGAAAAAAGTTGTATGTGTGGAGAAGGAACGCGTGGGCGGCACGTGTCTGAACTGGGGGTGTATTCCCACGAAAGCTCTGCTGGAGAGTGCGGAGATGTACCGCAAGATGACGCAGGATGCTGCGGCACTGGGCATCCGGGCGCAGGGGGTGGAAGTGGACTGGGCGGCTGTGGTGGCACGCGCTCGGGCGGTGAGCGACCGCCTGTGCACGGGCATAGAGTACCTCTTCAAAAAGCACGGAATTGAGCGCGCGGAGGGGACGGCTCGTTTAGTTGCTCCCGGAGTGGTGGAGGTAACGGCGGCGGACGGCAGCGTGTCCCGGTTGGAAGCCCCGAAAGTCCTCCTTGCTACGGGGGCGCGCACGCGCAACATTCCGGCATTTCCGCCGGACGGAAAACGCATCATCGGCAGCAAAGAAGCACTTTCTCTGCCGCAGATTCCGCAGAGCATGCTTGTGATCGGCAGCGGTGCCATCGGCTCTGAGTTTTCTTACCTGTACAGCTGCATGGGCACCAAGATTACCCTCGTGGAAGCCCTGCCGAGCATCCTGCCCAACGAAGATGACGATGTGAGCAAGCAGATGGAGCGGGCGTTTAAGAAGCGCGGCATCACTTGTCTGACCGGCGCGAAGGTGGAGAGTGTCACCTGCACGGATAACGGGGTACGGGCGAGCATCTCCCGCCCGGGGAAACCGGTCAGCACGGTGGAGGCGGATGTGTGCCTCGTGGCGGTTGGGGTGGTGCCCGTGGTGCCGGAAGCTCCGGGATTGCAGCTCACTGACCGGGGCTTCGTGAGCGTCAACGACCGATACGAGACGAACCTGCCCGGTGTGTACGCAGCGGGCGACTGCATCGGGGGTGCGATGCTGGCACATGCCGCGAGCTATGAAGCGGTGCAGGCGGTGGAGGGGATGTTCCTGCCGGGTGCCAAACCGAAAAAAACCGCCTTGGTGCCGGGGTGCACGTATTGTCACCCCCAAGTTGCCGGGGTGGGCAAGCGCGAGCGCGAGCTCAAACAGGCGGGGACGCCCTACAAGGTGGGGCAGTTCCCCTTCCGCGCTATCGGGAGGGCAGTCGCCGCCGGTGAAACGGACGGGTTTGTTAAACTGCTCTTCGGAGCCGAGCACGGAGAGCTGCTCGGGGCTCACATTGTGGGCGAGGGGGCGACGGAACTCATTTCCCTCCCCCAATTAGCCATTTCTTCCGAACTGACGGATGAGGACTTCTACGCCATGATTTTCGCGCATCCCACTCTGTCCGAAGCTGTGCACGAAGCTGCTTTGGCTGCTGCCGGTGCGCAGATTCATGCGTGATGGCTCCCTTGCCCCGCCGCTATGTCCCGTAAATTTTACTACGACACCGGAAAGGAGAAAGGCGGTCCCGTGAGCGGTTTCGACCTCCTGAAGCTACGTAGGCAGGGCGTCATCAACGACGCTACGTGGGTGAAAGAAGGTAAGTCTTCCACGTGGCGACAGCTGGCTGCGGTGGACCTCAGTAAAGAGGAAGATGAGGTCGCCAACCCCTCACTCCTGCATCTCCTCACCCACCACTTCAGCTTGAGCACCATCATCATCCTAGTCGCTGTTCTAGCAGTGCTCCTCGTCCTCTTTATCGGTCTCTTTTGGGTCGCACGGCCTTTCTTCCTTCTCGCACCGGTGCTCTGGCTCCTCTCCCGCTCCGGTTCTCGTCATTAGACTGCATGCCCGTTTCGCCATATTCTTGTGCTGCGCCGTGTTTTGTGGTTGACAGTCTGTCGCTTTCGTGCTAGCATGGCGGGGCACTCCTCTAACTTTTCTTGATTATGGTGAATTCTGTAGTAAAGTGCTTGGTGGTCACTCTCTTGCTCGTGGGGTGTGTTGTCTGTCTGACCGGCTGTGAAACGTTGGGGAGCACCCTGAACTATATCCTACGCATACCTTTGGACCTCGTCAATACTGTGTCGTCGTGATGAATTTGAAAAGTACTTTTTTCCGTGTTGTTGCCGCAGTGTTGTGTCTGTGGGTGGTTTCCTGTCAGCAAACTCCGCCCCCACCGGCGCAGAGCGTCGGGTTGCGTAATTATTCCGATGCCGTGGTAAACATCAACCAAGTGGACCCCGCGTACCGTGCGTACTTCCGTGCCCAAAATGCAGCCAACTACTCCTTGAGCGACCAACGTCGCGCGTACTACGCAGCCGCTCGAACGGCTCGCACTCCCGTACGTGCTTCCGACTATCGCCCCGGAGATGTGCGCCGCGTCGCCAAGTCTTCCGATAAACGCGCCGCCGCCAAATCCCGCGTCGCCCGCAAACATGTCGCCACTTCTCGCAAGTCTGCTCTCGTCGTGCGCAAACGCGCGGGTCGTAAACGCTGACGTCCGCCCGTAAATTGCTGCGTTGGGTGCTTCTCTCGTCCTCGTCTACGCAACCTTGTTGCGCCTCATTCCGCTAAAATGCGATAAATTTTCTCACGCATACGCGCGTACCATGAAACCGCAACCGCCTACCACGCTAGGAAAAAGCTATTGCGAGGGATACGGCGTGGACAAGGACTATGCCGGAGTCGTGAAATGGCACCGAGGAGCAGCAGACAATGGAGCTCGTCCAATGTGCTAGGCTCTGCGTTCCCTGATGGTTGGCTCCTTCGGCGCACAGGACGTGTGAAGACACGTAGGAACGAGCACGGCGTCGATAGCCGGAAAATATTTCGGGGCAGATGCGGACGCAGATAGGGGAACTGCGCCAATCCGTGGTGTTACGCATCGCGGTTCTCCGGGGCAGCATGCTTTGCATTCCCCAACAGCAATTGACCGTGATGGATGATATTGGGGACATTGATGCCTAGGTCACTGAGGACTTGGGCACCGGGGGCGGAGAAACCGAAGCGGTCGATGGCGATGACATCGCCTTGGGGACCGACATAGCGGAACCAGAGGTCCGAGACACCGGCTTCAACGGCTAAGCGGCGGGTGCAGGCGGGCGGAAGCACCGTGTCACGGTACTCGGCGGGTTGACGGTTGAAACGCCACATGGAGGGCATGGACACCACGCGCACGGAATCACCGAGCCGGGCGGCAGCTTCCAGCGCAAGGAGGACTTCCGAGCCGGTGGCAATGATGATGAGTTGTGGGGCGGCGGTTTTTTCCTTGCGGGCGATGTAGGCTCCCCGGAGGGTGCCTCGGCGACGGGTCTCGGCAGAAAGGTCCGGCTGAACAGAGGTAAGCGAGGGAACATTCTGCCGAGTCAGGATGAGCGCAGTAGGACCGTCATCGCGCTCCATAGCACACATCCACGCCCCGGCGGACTCCTCTTCGTCGGCAGGGCGCACGACATCCAAGTTCGGGATGATGCGCAGACCGGTCACCGTTTCCACCGGTTGGTGGGTAGGTCCATCCTCTCCCACAGCCACCGAATCATGCGTCAGCACGTAGGTGACAGGCAAGTGGGCGAGGGCGGCCACGCGGATAGCGGCGCGCATGTAGTCCACAAACACGCAGAAAGTCCCCGCAGAGGGGCGGAACAGACCATCGTACGCGATACCGTTGCAGATGGCAGCCATGGCATGCTCGCGGATGCCGAACCAAAAGTTGCGACCGCTGTAGTCCGCGGCGGAGAAGTCCCCGTCGCCCTTGAGGTAATTCTTATTGGACGAAAAGAGATCGGCACTCGTGGACAGGAGCCCGGGGCAGCGCGCGGCTAGGGCATTTTCGGCGACCGCCGCGGAAGCCCGCGTCGCGAGTTTGGAGTCCGTCGCGAAAATGGGAATGACGGCATTCGACACATCGGCGCGCAGACCGCGTGTCGCGAGCTCCATGCCCGCCGCGAGCTCCGCCGCTTTGTCGGGGAAAGCAGCTTGCCAAGCGCGGAAAGAAGCGTGCCACTCGGCGCAGGTCTGCACACGCTGAGCCTTGAGCTCTGCCATGTAGTCGCGCACTTGCGGCGAGACGTAGTAGCGTTCACCGGCGGGGAGTCCCCAGTTGGCATGCGCCGCTTCCCACACTTTGGCACCGCCCTCGCCGTGCCCCGCCGTAGTACCCTCAAACCCCGGCACCCCCTTGGCAATTGTCGTGTGGGCAATAATGAGTTTCGGACGCCCGTTGCGCTCCAGCCGCGCCGTGCGGAGTGCATTTTCGATCGCCTGAAGGTCATGACCATCAATGCTCACGGCATCCCACTGCTGGGCAATGAAACAGGCGGCTACATCGTCCGCCTGGGTTTTTTCGACGGGGGCATCGAGGGTGATACCGTTGGCATCGTAGATGAGCACGAGGTTATCCAGCCGCAAAGCCCCGGCGATAGCGGCTGCCTCGCGGGAGATACCCTCCTGAATGCAGCCATCCCCGGCTAGACAGTATATCGTTTGATTGAAGAGCTCGAAGTCCGGCGTATTGAACCGGGCGGCGGCATGTTTGGCGGAGATGGCAAACCCGACGGCATTGGCGATACCTTGTCCCAAAGGGCCGGTGGTGCATTCTACCCCCGGGCAGCAGTTGAACTCCGGGTGCCCCGGTGTGCGGCTGCCTTTTGCGCGAAAGGACTTCAGGTCGTCCATGGACACGGCGAACCCGCAGAGATGCAACCAAGCGTAGAGAAACATGGAACCGTGACCCCCGGAAAGCACAAAGCGGTCGCGATTCAACCAACGTGGCTCCTCCGGGTTGACGCAGAGCAGTTCTCCGAACAGAACAGCCCCGATTTCGGCGCATCCCAGCGGGAGTCCCATGTGTCCGGATGCCTTGTCGTAGATGGCATCTGTTGCCAAACCTCTGGCTTCATTTGCTGCCCGTTGTAAGATATCCGCCTTCATGCGCGCAAGCAGAGTATAGCAAATGCGCCCTGTTTGTAAAGCAGAAATGAAGCGGAAGCCCCCCCAAACCCACATCTGTCCCAATAAAATTAAAGGCTTAGAGTAGAGCGATAATTTCGTTACGAGCGTGCTACGGTAAAAATAAGACTTGCAGAAGACGCGGTGGAGTGCTAGACTACCGGTGTTATGAGAATAGGTAGTACCATCCATGCACTCTGCGCAATCGCCGTTTTGGGATTATGCAACCCCGTGAATTATGCCGACGCCGCAACGGAGAAGACGGATAGGGCGGCACAAAAGGAAGATGCGAAGGAGACGGAGGAGGAGCTGCCCATGGTACCGGCGGCTCTTAAGGACAAGGAATTTTTGCTCCCGGTCAAGGTGAACACCAAAGCGAAAGTATACTTCATTTACCAATCGCGCAGTATTTGCGGTATATGTGCGGCGGAGGCACCTGCCATTGTCAAGATATATAAGTCGATGCACGGCAAGGGAGCGGAGCTCGTGATGCTCAACATAGATGCGGACAAAGATGCAGCAGTGCAATGGGCGAAGAGAGAGAAGATGAAGTTCCCCATAGTTCCGCCGGGGGGTGACAAGGGCATACCTTTCCCCTATGAAGGAGAGGGGTTGCTTCCGTGTATGGTGGCAGTGGATGCCGATGGGAACAAACTCGGAGAGGCAAATGCCGGTAAAGTTCCGGACTTCCTCAAAGATTGGAAGAAAATGGTGCGTGAGGTAGCCAAGGCATCCAAGTCCGATAACTCCTCCGGGAAGAAGTCCGGGGATAAGCCTACTACAGACGAGTGATGCGGTCCACAGACGGCACGCGAACGAAGAGCTGAGCCTTGCGTAATACTCCATGTATGCGGCGGAGGGGTAGCCATTGCAGCGGGACGGTGGTTCTGGCGGGAATGTGTGTGAGATGTGCGCGTGCGTTGTGCACTGTGTTACGTACGGCGGGGCTTGGGCTCGAAGTTGTAGGGGTGTTCTGCGGTGGGCTTGTGTTTACACCGGCACCCTGTTCGGCGGCATCGAATGTTTCCGCGACGAGTGAGGATGTTCCTCCGGAGGTGGTGCAGATTTGCAAGGAACTACTCAACGATTCGCAAACTGTGTTGAATTTGCTCAACGGGGTAACGAACCGCGAAACGGCGAACCAAGTCGGCACACAGCTCGATGGGCTCATGCAACGTATCGATGAGAACATGAAGAGGCTCGGTAAACTCCCTCTGACGGATACTCAAATATCCGGGACCATTAAAGCGGAAATGGTGAGTCTGACACACCTTGCCCAAGACAGTTTACGCACGATACAGAGGTTGCAGGAGGTAGGTGCATACGGGAGTGAAAAACTCCTAGCTGTCTTCACAAAGTACGGGGTGACTCTGACATCTGAGCATCCCATCTTGGCGGAGAACATACCCCATGACGGACTCCTCAACAGCTTAGCTGATGCGGTGGACGATGCCCTTTACACCCTGCGCAAGGTGCACGATGAGGTGAGCGCGCGTGATGCAGCTAACACGGTTGACGGTCTCCTCGTTTCAATCGAAGGTACCCGTCACATGCTTACGCAGCTCGGACCGCCGCGTACCGAAGAGCTACGCGAGGCTCTGCGACCGACCCGCGAACGCGTACAACGGCTCGGCAACGAGGTACGCTCGGTCAATGAACAGCTCAAAAGTCAAAAATACTATGAGGTAACTCGCTTGGGCACGATTATCGAGCGTTTGCTCTCCGCCACTGTCAACTAGGACCTTGTTTTCTTCGGAACCAAGCCAGAGCGAAAGACAGACCGAGCAAAAGGATAATTGTGGCACCTAGGTGCAGATTGAGGGGGTAGGAGATAAAGAAAGCGAGCACGCTGCAAGTGCAGCCGATGATACCGGCACCGCGAAAGATAAGCTCGGCACGGTTGGTGAGGAGACGCATGATGCCTGCCGGGGCTACGAGGAGACCGAGCGTAAGGAGAGAACCCACCGCTTGCAGGGAAGAGACGAGAGCCAGAATAATGAGAGCATAGACGGCGTAGCTGATGGTGCGCGTGGGTAAACCGAGACTGGTTGCGGCACGTGGATCAAAGAGCCACAGCAGGAGCGGGCGTTTGAAAATTGTGATGCTGAGGAAGGCGAGAGCCCCCGTACCGTAAGCAACGCAGAGGTCGGCATAGCTCATGCTCATGATGTTACCGAAGAGCCAATCATCCACTTTTTGTTGGAGACCGAGTCGCACGAGGATGATATAACCGAGGGCAAAGGCGGCAGAGTGAATGACAGAGAGGGCGGCATCGTGGTGCAGACCGGAGCTGCGAGCCACGAAGAGAGAGCTGAGTCCGACCAACAGCCCCGCCGCCACCGCTCCGACCAAGGCACTCCACTGACCCAACCCAAAGAGCAGGATGCCGATGGCGATGCCCGGCAGGAGGGCACAGCTCACGGCCCCGATCTGCAGAGAGGAGCGACGCAGGACCACCAAGGCACTCATGTACCCGTTCGCAAAACCGATGACTGCGCAGGTCCAAAGGGTGCGCAGGGCTAGGGGCTCGCTGAGGTACTGCAGGAAATTGTTCATGGTACGGGCAGATCGTAGGCACGGGAGAGGTTTTGCTCGCAGAGTACCTGCGCGCAGGGACCGAATGCCAGTTGTTTGCTGCGTAAAAGCAGGGCAAAGTCAAAGTAACGGGCGGCAGTTGACACATCGTGGTAGCAAACCACGACCAAACGACCTTCGTGAGCGAGCTCCCCGAGTAGTTCACCCAGTGCATGTGCTCCGGGTGCGTCCAGTCCCGTGAAGGGCTCATCGAGGAGGAGAATGTGAGCTTCCTGAGCCAAGGCTCGCGCGATGAAGGCGCGTTGCAGCTGACCGCCGGACAATTCGCCGATCTGGCGATGCTGCAGGTTCTCCAGTCCGAGAGTGCGGAGGGCCTTGTGGACCATCTCATCGTCATGCTTTCCGAATGCACGCCACGGACCGAGGGCGGGGTACCTCCCTTGCTCCACGAGTTCGCGTACAGTGATGGGAAAAGAACGGTCTATTTGGCTTCGTTGCGGCAACCAAGCCAGCTCGTGCCGCGATTTGTGCAAGGGACGCCCATCCCAGAGGACTTCGCCACGGCTCGTCGGCATAATTCCCGCCAGCGCGTTGATGAGGGTCGACTTGCCCGCTCCGTTGGGACCCATCACGGCTAAAGAATGCCCACAGTGCATACTGAAATTGACATGACGAAGGACTCGATGTCCACCGTAGTCGGCACAGAGATCACGCACCAACAACTCGTGCGGGTGGTGGTGGCGGGGAGCTGCACCCCAGCAAATGTGCTCGTCGGGTGTTACCATCGGTACAGAAAAACGGCGTGTAAGAGCTTGGCATCGTGGTTTGCCCACCGGGTATCGCGGCGTGCCGGTAGACCGGGCGGCATGAGCTCCAGAGAAAGGACTTGGTCAGACCCGCAAGGTGCAGACCAATGCGCCTCCACTTCCAGCTCCAGTACCGCACCCGAATGCAACATCGGCAGGGGCAAGTATCCGTACCAGTACCCGGCGAGCTCCGGGGTGATGCGAGTTAATTCTTTGCCGGCGTTCCGGATGACGATTCCATCGGGCATACCCGTGTAGCGTATCTCAGTGGGCACCGGCTGCCCCGCTTGTCTTTCGGCGACCGACCGAGGAGCGTCCGACCCTTTCGGCGGTGCGGCGAAGTAGAACAGAGGCACCCCGGCTACTGCGGTTCCCAGAATGCTCGCGATGATGGTACGCAGCGGATGCTTCATAGATCGTGTACGCCTGAGTTTACTTCTTGCTTGCAGCGGGGGAGGGTGTGCGACACACCGGCTCGTTGACCCCCACTGATGGCGCGCACGTTGGCGCGAAATATTTGCGCGTAGGACGGCTGCCCCGGTGCCACTCCATCCATCACGAGATTATCGGTGCGCGCGCCGACATGTTGCGCGATATTTCGCAAAAAGCGGGGCGATTCACGTATATCCGCGAAGACACAGCGGACTCGCAGCATTCGAAGTTTGCGGATGAGCTCTGCCATGCTCCCCATGTCCCCTTCGCTTTCCGCTGCCACACCTTGCACTGCCAATGGTTTGAATCCAAATGCTTCACAGAAATGACACATGGCTGCGTGCTCGGTGACGAGAGTTCGTGCCTCCTGCGGTACCACGGTCAATGCCAGACGTGCCTCGCGGGTTAATTCGTCCATCTCCTGCGCATATTCTGCAAAACGTGCGAACAGAGTACCCCTTTTGTCGGGCAACTCGCGAGCCATTTCCGTCGCCATGTAAAATGCGGCACGCTTCATATTTTGCGGTGCATTCCACCAGTGCGGGTCGGGCACGGTACTCCCTTCGGCGTATACATCAGGTACGACAGACCCCAGCTCGAGCAAGCGCGCCCCTTTTGCCGTCATGCCCTCCCTCAGTGCATCCAAGTATGGTTCTACTCCCTTACCGCACGCCAGCACGAGCCGACATCCCGCTGCGGCTGCCTGCTGCTGTGCCGTAGGCTCAAAGCGATGCAATTCTCCGTTGTTCGGAAACAGATCGACGACATCCACCTCCCCTCCCCCCACCCTCCGCGCCATCTCGCTGAGTAGGGGGTGCAGACTCGCCACACGCAGCTCGGCAGCATTGCCGAGCATCGTCAGCAGCAGCATTATCACGACTCCCGGCAGTCTCCACATCCCTCCCCAGCATAGCCTTTCGCCCTCACCACGTCAATTCTTTTATTTTTGATAACAGGGGGCCGCATTGGGACAAAAATCAGTGTACCGAACGGGTAAAATTTGGGGGCAGGGATTATCACTTGGACAAAAATGTGTACCGAAGAGTTTGTAAGCGAAAGATAAGG
>CAYRJI010000039.1:0-18593 GCA_964424645.1 uncultured Akkermansia sp.
GCCGGTCACGGAATCTCAGGGTCGCATCCACACATCGACTGCCACTGTGGCGGTGTTGCCGGAAGCGGAGGAGGTGGACGTGCAAATACGCCCGGAGGACCTGCGAATTGAGACCTGCCGCTCCGGCGGGGCAGGCGGGCAGCACGTCAACCGAACCGAATCTGCCGTACAGATATTTCACTTACCCACAGGGATTATGGTGCGCTGCGAGAAGGAGCGTTCCCAGATCAAAAACCGCGAGACGGGGATGAGTATACTCCGGGCGCGGCTCTTTGAAATGCGGCAGAAAGAAGCACAGCGCAACTACTCGGAAAAGCGGCGAGCACTCATTGGCTCCGGCGGTAGGGAAGAAAAAATCCGCACCTACAACTTTCCGCAGAATCGGATAACCGACCACCGGATCGGCTACACGGCGTACAACCTCGATGTGGTGATGGCAAGCGGGGAACTCAGTGAGCTCATTGCTCAAATGCAGCGTGCGGAGATGAACGAGCGCATGGACGAACTGAATGCATGAAAACCGTACGCGACATCCTGACCTCCGGCACAGCGTACCTCGAAAATCGGGGAGTTGAGGGAGCGCGCAGTTCCATGCAGGGGCTCATTGCGTTCGTGATGGGCACGGACCGCACTTGGATTTACCTGCACATGGACGACGCCGTGCCGGAGGAGAAATTGGCGCAGCTGCGTCCCCTGCTGAAGGCGCGTGGGCAGGGCGTACCCCTGCAGCATTTGTTGGGAGAGGTGGAATTCTTCCGGCGTACCTTCCGTTCAGATGCCCGAGCTCTCATCCCGAGACCGGAAACAGAGGAGCTCGTGGAGCTCGCCTTGCAGACACTGCCGCCGGATATTGAAGCACCGCGAATCCTCGATATGGGCTGTGGCTCCGGAGTCATCGGCATTTCCTTGGCATTGGAATGGCGAGAGCGGCACCCGGATGTGGTGCTGGTGGATATCTCGCCATCGGCACTCAGCCTAGCCCTAGAAAATGCCACCCGACTCGGTGCCCGCGTACGCACATTTTGCAGCGATCTCTTCGGGGCTTGGCGGGAGAGTACCGATGAAACTGACACGCGAATTATTCCGCCCGCCCGGTTCCACCTGATCACGGCGAACCTGCCCTACATACCTACCGGCGAGACCTTGCAACGCGAGGTGCTGCACGACCCCGCCACAGCCCTCTTTGCCGGAGAGGGTGGTTTGGCTGTCATTGAACGCTTTCTTTCGGATGCCCTATCGCACCTGTTGCCCGGCGGTAAAGTGTTGTTGGAAGTGGGGCACGACCAAGGAGAGCGCGTGCTTCGCATGATGCAGGAGAAGGGTTACGTCCAAACCGAGCTGAGGAGCGACCTGAGCGGTGTTGCGCGCTTCCCCGTGGCATCGGCTCCGTCGGCTGATCCGGAATAACGGCACCGCACACACCCGTCCCGCACTCTCGCTACGTTTGAGAGCGCGGTGAGTTCAAATTCAAACAGCGATTTCAAAGTGGCGGCGAATATCTGCAAAAATTTTATCGCGCAAGGTGCGAGCCTTGTTGATATCGCGGGTGCGGAGAGAAAAGCGAAGACGCTCCGCCGTTGAATCCGGTTTATGTACAGTCACGTGGCACCACCAGATCCCACGATTGTTCCACAGGTGGTGGTTCTCATTGTCATCGTTGACCCGCAGGGCGATATGAGGTTTTTCTTGAGGCATGACCGGATGAACACTTTTTCAGTTGACGCAGAGCAACGAGGGGCACTCTTCCCTCCCGCCTACGTGTAGACACCTCACTCCCGCGAGGTGTTCAAATTTTTTGCTACAAAATCATCAGTACAGGATACCCGCTTTTTTGAGCACAGCGAAAGCACCATTCTTGGAGATAGAACGCAACGCCCTGCAAGAGAGCTTCATCCGAACATAGCCCCCACGACCGTCGTTGAGTTCCGGCACCCAAATACGCTTTTCCTGCAAATTCGGGTAGACGGTGCGGTTGACAGTTTTGGTAATATGGCGACCGATACCGCCCTTCTTTTTAGCAAGACCGGAGCGGTGAATGCGGCGTCCTTTGTGGGGTACAGCCAGTGTAATATTACAGATTCTGGACATAACTTCGTACTATTAGAAAGGTTTGCGGTGCACCATTCTATCAGAATGTTACTCTACGTCAAGCAAAATCTCCGAACGTGAAAAATTGTTTCACTCCTGTCCCAATAAAATTCCCGAAAAACGCTGCCATGCTAATCCCCATGCGGGCTACAGACACCCAACAGGAAGTACGAGGTACGAAGTACGAAGTAGCAGAGCCGGGGGAATGGCGGACGGGGTGGGCAGTGCGGATGTGGCAGGAAAAATGTGCGTGATGAGAGTGTTGTGGCATGCCACGTCATGTGGGATGGATACCGGTGCCACACGAGCACCTCTTCATGGCTTCGCATACCGCAGACGTATCACCCTCACGGGTGCTCTGATTTGTTCCCCACGCGTCGTTTTGGCTTTGCCTCCTCCCTCCTCCCTCTGCGCAACTCCGTTGCGCCTAACTCCTTCACTTCGTACTTCGTACCTCGTACATAATCACTTCTCCGTTTCCCTGTCGCAAAGTCATCGCCCACCACGAAGCTTTTAATTTATTTGGGAGAGATTTGGTGATTGCTTGCGGGAGTTTGACATTTGTCGTGATCGGATGTAGGATACAGGGACGATGAGGGAGGGCACAGCCCAAGGGGAGCGCGTGTATGCTGCCATAGATCTCAAGTCGTTCTACGCATCGGTGGAATGCGTGGAGCGGGGGTTGAATGCACTTACGACGCATTTGGTGGTGGCAGATACCACGCGTACGGAGAAGACGATCTGTTTAGCGGTATCGCCCGCCCTCAAGGCATACGGGATACCGGGGCGTCCCCGGCTGTTCGAAGTTGTGCAGCAGGTCGCGCAGGCAAATCGGGTGCGCAGGACGGCGTACGGGCGCACACTGCACGGGGAGAGTACGGACGCGCGCGAACTGTCGGCGCACCCGGAAAAGGCTTTGGGGTATGTAGTGGCACTGCCGCGCATGGCTCTTTACATCAACTACAGCAGGCGCATATACGAGGTGTACTTGCGGTACATTGCGCCGGAGGACATCCACGTTTACTCCATCGATGAGGTATTCATTGACCTCACGGACTACGTGAAGCTCTACCGCACCACGGCAAGTGAGCTGGTCTCGCGGTTGGTGAGCGAGGTATTACGCAGCACGGGAATCACCGCCACGGCGGGCGTGGGCACCAACCTCTACCTCGCCAAGGTTGCCATGGATATTCTCGCCAAACACGCCGAGCCGGACGCCGCAGGAGTGCGGATAGCTCGTTTGGACGAGATGAGCTACCGCAAGTGCCTGTGGTGCCACCGCCCCCTCACGGACTTCTGGCGCGTGGGGCGTGGCTATGCTAGGAAACTCGAGGAGCACGGCATGTTCACCATGGGAGATGTCGCGCGTCGGTCCGCCTATGATGAAGATTCACTCTACCGCATGTTCGGGGTGAATGCGGAGTTGCTCATAGACCATGCATGGGGTTGCGAACCCTGTGGGATGCAGGACATCAAGGCATATCACCCGGCGGCAAAGAGTTTGAGTTCCGGGCAGGTTTTGCCCGTGCCGTACGCCGCAGAACAGGCGCGCCTCGTTGCGCGAGAAATGGCGGATGCGCTCGCTCTGGGGCTCGTGAAGCATGGATGGATGGCGGATTGTGTAGAACTTCGGGTGGGATATGACGTGGCGAACCTGCAACGCAGAGCAGACTCCTACAAGGGCCCGATCAAAGTCGACCGCTACGGGCGCAGAGTGCCGAAGTCTTCCCATGGGGCACAGAACCTGCCGGTGCACACCTCCTCAGCTAGGCTGATTATGCGAGCCATCGACGAGATATTCACGCGAGTGGTTAATCCGCGATTGCTCGTGCGGCGGATCAATGTGGTTGCCCTGCATGTGGTGCCGGAAGAACGAGCACCGGCACCCCTGCGGCAAGCTCTCCTTTTTGGGGAAGACACGACGGGAAAACCGCATGAGACTGCGGAGGCACTCAACCGAGAGCACCGCCTGCAGCAGGTCTTAGTTGACATCAAGAAAAGGTTCGGCAAGAATGCCATCCTGAAGGGGATGAACCTACAGGAGGGGGCAACTGCCCGCAGACGGAACGCGCAGATAGGAGGACACCGAGCATGAAGGATGACCCGGAAGAAGTGTATGCCGATATATTTCATCTGCCGCCCCATCGTTCCCCGAAGCGGTGTCCCATGCCTATGGCTGAGCGCGCCGCGCAGTTTTCCTCCTTTGACGCCCTAGCGGGGCACGAACAAGCCATTAACGAGCAGGCAGAAGAACATATCCTGCACATGGAGGACGCCGAGGAGTTGCTCCGTGAGGAGGAGGAAGAATGAACCCATGGAAGTTTCACTAGTGTCGTATGCAGTATACCGGACATTATCATTCGCCGCTTGGGGACATATTGCTTGCCGCCGATGAAGTAGGGTTGACCGGCTTATGGTTTGAAGGACAGGAGTACTTCGGGCTTCCTCTCGACAAAAACCGCGAAGAAAAGGAGTTACCCGTCATCGCGCGGGCAAAGGAATGGCTCGATATTTATTTCGCCGGGCGGGAACCGGAGTTCAGAGTGCCGCTGCACCTTATCGGTACCGCTTTCCAAAAGGAGGTGTGGGAAATCCTGTGCGCCATCCCGTACGGGCAAACGGTGTCCTACGGCGAAGTTGCCGGACTCCTTGCGGCGAGGCGCGGGTTAAAAACGATGTCGGCTCAAGCGGTGGGAGGTGCTGTTGCCCACAATCCCATCTCGATCATTGTACCCTGCCACCGAGTGCTCGGTGCCAATGGTAGCTTGGTAGGTTACGCAGGTGGCACAGAGAGGAAGGCGACAATGCTGTACATGGAAAAGAAAACGCCCAGTGGTGGGCGGTGACTTTGCCGCAGGAAGATGGAGAGGTGATCAAGTACGAGGTACGAAGTATTGAAGTTCGGTGCAACGAGGTTATCGATTTACTCTAAGCACTTAATTTGTTCTGTTCGCGATAAAGGTCTTCGATGCAGCGGATGAGGGCGAAAGCGTGACTTACCATGGCACGGGTCTCATTGAGCAGGGTCAGGTAGAGGATACCGGTGCGCATACCGCTTTCATCAGACGCGTTGTGCATGAGGTGGCGGGTAATGCAGTCGGCAAACTCCTGCCCGAGTTCATCCGAACTGACCAAAAGCTCGTCGATACCGGCGTAATTTCCCTCCTTGAGCATATCCAGCATATTCGGGTAAAAACGACCGATTTTGCCGGTGAGTGCCAGTAAGTCGCGCGCTTGGGCATCGTTGAGTCCCGTATGGTTATTGTCGATGTGGTTGTACGCCGCTTTCACCAAAACAACCAAACATTCGCAAGTGGAGAGAGAGATTTCGGTGACACGGAAGATAAGTTGCCCTCGGTCTGCCTGATCTTTCGGGATGGAAGCCAGCGTCGGGAGAACCTCATTTTCCTTGACCAACTTGAGGTCCTGCTTGATGGAACGCGCCTTCTTGCGCAGGCGTTTCAGAGAATCGCGGTCCTCTTCGAGCAGGGCATTGACCATGGCATTGAAGATACCGACCATGCGACCGAGACGTCCGGCAGCGGCGGCGGCGTATTCGTGTACTTGGGCATCCTTGCGGACATCCAGCAGCTTGTACTCCTGCTTGTCGCTCTGTGCTAGGAAAGTCGAGCGCACGAGCAGAGCCAGAGCCAAGAGGATCATGCCGATCACCGCCCACAGACCGCCGTATGCCAGAACCAGAGCTACGCAGAATGAGGCGAGGCATGCGCCGATAGCGGTGAGGAACCAGCCACCGGTCACGGTGAGCACACCGGTGATGCGGTAAACCGCGCTGTCGCGTCCCCACGCCCGGTCTGCAAGTGAAGAACCCATGGCTACCATGAAGGTCACGTAGGTGGTGGAGAGGGGCATTTTCCACGAGGTGGCGACCGAGATGAGCAGGGCGGCGGTAGTCAGGTTGACGGAGCCGCGCACGAGGTCATAGTTCGTGCCGGTTTCCTCTTCGGGGGGGAGCGGGGCAAAGCGGCGTCCCACAAAGTCGGCGATAGGCTTGGGGGTGATGCGTTCGATGAAGCGCGCCGTGTTGAGCGCGTAACGCACCATCACGCGCGCCGCCAAGCTGGACCCGAAACGCTCCTTGCCGGTGTTGGACGATGAGAGCTTGAGCTCTGTCTCCGTCACCTTACGTGCATTTTTCGCAAAGAACAGAGACACGACCATGATCAGCCCTGCCGTGAGCAGGTAGAGGGGATTGGCTTGAATCGTCGTCTCGGCGAGCTCATTCATCATCATACCGGAGATGTTGCCCGCGTGGTTGGCGGCGATGTCCATACTGGTTTGCGCCGCCATGAACACACCGATGAAGTTCACCAAGTCATTGCCGGCAAAGGCGAGGGCCAGTGCCCCTGTGCCGCTGAGTACGGCGATGCGTAAGGTATTCACCTTGCACACGTACTGCAAAAACGCCATGATGAGCAGCCATGCCACCCAACAGCACCCCATGGTCGTCGCGACGTCCGCGTTCAGCAGTTCTTTCATCTCCGGAGTGAGCATGGAGCTGTCCTTGAGACCCTTGAAGATGGCGAAGTAGGTGATAGCTGTCAGCGCACTGCCGCACCACAGGGGACCGATGTATTTGTACGCTCGCGTGTAACGGAAGCTGAAGAGCAGGCGGGCAAACCACATAATCGTCGAGCCGAGCGTGAACGCGATAACCACAGAAACAAAGATGGTTACGACGATGGCGAAGGCGTTGCTCGTGTTGATGTAATTAGCTAACGGGGTTGCGTGCGGCGACATGTCTTTGCTGTGCACTGCCATGCCTAGGGAGGAGCCCAGCAATGCAAAGACCAGCGAGATCGTGGTAGAAGTCGGCAAGCCCAGCGTATTGTATACGTCCAGCAAGATCACATTGGAAATCATGACCGCCAAAAAGAGCATCATCACCTCGTGGAAGCTGAACATTCCGGGGTTGAATACGCCGCTGCGAGCCACCTCCATCATCCCACTCGAAAAACTTGCCCCCAGCAACACTCCGACCGCCGCAACTGTCGCCACCGTGTTGAAGTTACCCGCCCTACATCCCAACGAAGAGTTTAAGAAGTTCGCTGCGTCATTGCTTACCCCCACCTTTAAGCCAAATACTGACAGCAGCAGCAGCACTCCGTAGATCACATAATAGATCGTTTCCATATCTCCGCGCTTTGTCTACCATGCCCGCGCATTTTTTTCAAGCAAAATGTCGTGACGCCCCTCCCCCGATCACACCTGCCCCGGATAAACTAAAGACTTAGTGGCGGGCGATGACTTTGCTGCGGGGAAACGGAGAGGTGATTAAGTACGAGGTACGAAGTACGAAGTGAAGGAGTTAGGCGCAACAGGGTTGCGCGGAGGTATGTAGAGGAAGCGAAGCGAAAATGATGCGTGGAAACCATATCTACACAGCCGTGAGGTTGAAGCCTCCTTAGTACGCAGAGCGTCCGTAACCCGCATGGGATTAGCATGGCGGCGTTTCTCGAAAAGTTTCTTGGGACAGGTATGAAGAATTATTGCTTCACATTACGTATAGGGTTGACATCGCATTCGTAAGGAGATACACTCTTGCTCATTCGTTGCGTTGATACATGCAAGTGATTGACAAACAGCAAAAGAAAGGAGGGCGAGTATACTTTGTAGAGTGCCTGCGGATATTCCTGATTTTGTCAGTCTTTTTGGTTCATGTGGGAGATTGGATCGACGCAGAGATGAAGAAAAGTATCCTAGGGTTTTTCGGTACAAGTAAATGGTGGCTGGCGTTTGCCGTGTATCCTTTTTTTATCATCGGGGGATTTTTTCTATACGGTAGGCTCTCTAAAGAGGAAGCGATCGATGTATTTTCTCATATAGGCAAACTATGGGTGCGACTCACGCCGGGAGTGATCTTCTGCTACGCATTACTTGTTACATTGGGTGCGAGGAATTGGTGGGCATTTCCGTTCTGCTTGTTTCCGTCCTGTGGGTACGGACTCTATCCGGGGCACATATTAGTTGGCTATTCAGAATGGTTTATCGGAGTGTATTTTGTGACATGCCGCCTCTTCATTGCGTTATTCGCCACGATGCGTCGAGGCGCGTGGATTCTGATATGCGTACTCATGCTCATCTGTTGGTGTACGCAGATATCCATCAAGTCGGGCTCAGTGCTGAAGTGCGGTGGTATGTATTATGGTTTCCTGACGCCGGAACTCACACGCGCGATAAGTTGCGTGGGATTGGGAATGATAGCGGGGTATCTGAGTGCGCATTGGTCACCGCGCACGAGCATTTCCCTTCGACTCGTTGCCACAGCAATCGAGGGGCTTGCGATCTTCATGCTCTTCAATTTAATGTATCGAACATCCTTGGTGCACTATCACTTCATTGCCGTAGAGATTATCACTGCTGCGCTCCTGATCTCGGCAGCACACAGCTGGGGCTATATTTCTTCCCTCTTGAATCGTTGTAGTGGCATCATATATGTGTCACGCTATACCTTTTCGCTTTTTATAATTCAGGGAATGTTGGTGCACTTTTTCCGTTTTAACCACAACTTCGGAATGGATGGCCATATTTGCTCACTCATCATCTTCGGAGCTGCAGTACCTCTGGTCCTCACTGAATATCACATCATTGAAAAGCGAATCACCCCAGCAATCAAAAGGGCACTAACAAAAACTATTCTAACATGATAGAATTCCGAACTTAATTTTTTTATCACAAGACGCATTTATTCTTGCAATGCAGCCTTGTCACGAGAAAAATGAACACCTCAAGAGGAGCGATGACAATTGCCCACCACACATGTCCGCCGCAAGCACGAAGTGAAGGAGTTGGGCGCAACGTGATTGCGTAGATGGTTTGGGATCAGGCAAAGCGGAAAAAACGCGTGGAGCAGAGGAGAAACACGATTGACATCCGGAAGTTTTTGTGGCAGGAGGGGGTATGCTTCACGCATATCCATCTTCGTACTGCACCATTCCTCCGAGGACTTTTCAGGAAATCAAGGACTTTGGGGGTAAATATAGGGCTGCTGACGCCAAGGGGAAAGAAAACTGCTCGATGAACTCTGCGAGGAAATTCGGAAAAATGAGGTGCGTAAGAAAGCACGCGATGATCGCTCTACTCTAAGCGTTTAATTTATCCGGGATAGGTGGCGGTTTGCTAGGGTCGACTCACGCTCCGACGTAGAGGAAAATGAGGTAGACGATGCCCAGCGAGATCGCGACGAGGGCGGCAAGTGTGAGCAGTGCCACGCCGACTTCACGGGATGTGCTGTGGGGAGGCGGGAGGGTCATGGGTTTATCGGGGGTAGGTTCTTGGTATGCACGCGCATGATTTCGTCCACGATGGCGGAGAGCATCCCCCGTTTGTCTTGGAGGTCCATCCATGCAAATTGACCGTTGGGGTTCAGTTCTAGGAAGGTGAGCCCCTGTGCCGTGCGCAAAAAGTCGAGTCGCGCAAAGGAGAGACCGGTTTCTCCCATTAACTCACAGACGGCACGCGACTCCTCCTCGGAGAGTTCACAGGGTTCCCACGTCGCTTCGCCGGTAACAGTGGCTTGACGGCTATCCGTATGACGCAACCCGGTGCGTTTCATTTGGCTGGCAAACACGCGTCCGGCAATGTATGCCACCGTGACCTCGCTCTCCGCTTCTCCCGCCACCTGCAGGAACCACGGGAAGGATGTGTCGATGCGCTTCGGATCCACGCGGTTTACATTGAAGCAGTGCTTGCTGCCCATGGGCGCGCCGGTGTTGGCTTTGCAGACGACGGAATCTCCCAGCTGCGGTGCCACACCGTGGAGCATTTCCCACGGCAGCACGGGAAAGTACTTGCGGGCGAGTCGCATCTGACGCATCTTGTACCAATTACCTGTGGGGGAAGGATGAATGAGAGCCAGTTTTCCTGCACCCATTGCCAAATCCTTAATTCCCGCCCAGATGGCGAATACCTCCTCGCGTAACCACGATTCCTGACTCCCAAACGCCGGTACATCGATGGTCGGTGGGTCAAACATCACCTTCCGCTCATACACTGCTCCCACTTGATCTTCCCGGCAGCTGCGTCCCGTCGGGTCGGAGAGTTCGTACCCGTCGGCATTGATACGCCAATGGTAGTCGCGCCACAGATCGATGTTGAAGCGAAAGACCGCTTCCCGTGCCGTGAGGTAGGGCATCAAAATATCAGTCGTTATATCGTGGCTGTTGGTCAGGAGAAGTATCATAACCGCAAATTTCGATTGTTCGGATGAAAAAAGTGCCGCCGCTTCCATGATGAGAAACGGCGGCACTTGAAGATGCCGAATCAGGCGAGGTGCCAGTCGTCTACTACCGAGGGTCCACCACCGGGGGTAAAACAGAAAGAACCCTGAGCACCGTTCTTCAAATCCTCATCGGAGATGATGGGCTTGGCATTCTGATCGCTCCAGTTGTAGGACGCAACAGGAGTCTCCGGCATCGTAGCAGCCGTGTCAACCGGCTGCGCCGCCATAAATGGCGTCACACTAGCAATGATTGCAGTAATCATGATTATGTCTTCTTTTAGGTTGATGCAAGCTCTTTGCGAACCGATCGCAAATGGGAAAGCTTACGACGCTATATATATAATGGAATGACGATGACGTCAAGCGAAAAAATGAAAAAAGACCATTATTTTCGCAAAAAAATTCATTAACTCGAATTAAAATACCATATTCATCTAAAAATGTACGTCGCAATCATATCTTTTCCGCATTTAGCCCAGCTCACATCCGTCCCACTGAAATTCAATGCTTAGCGGTGGGCAAACTCAGCCCACCGCGCGGCGCGGTTGCACTTACCGAGAACAGGAGAGGGCAGGGGGGCACGTCTGTCCCCCAAAAATAAAACGCTTTGTGGTGAGCGATGGCATTGCGGCAGGGAAACGGGGAGGCGATTAAGTACGAAGTACGAAGTGAAGAAGTTAGGCGCAACGGAGTTGCGCAGGGAAGTAGGAAGGAGGCAAAGCCGAGACAGCGCGAGGAGAATAAATCAAGGCACCCGTGAGGTTGAAGGTCACATGGTACGCAGAGCGTGTACCCACTTGTCGGTCTACGGCTTGCCAGTCCGCTGTGGGTGTGTTATATTCCTGAGGCATGGACATGATAGGTGGAGCGTTTGGTGCAGAACTGCCGCAGGTGAATCATTTTCATCTGAGGGAGGGGGAGAGCTGTGCCTATCTCAACAGTGGTCGTGCTGCGTTGGAGTGCATCTTGACGAGCATGGAGAGGCGACCTGCCCGTGCCTTTGTGCCGCGTTATACCTGCGACACCGTCCTGCAGCCATTTGAGCATTTGAGTATTCCCGTGTTGCGCTATGAGATGAGCGGGGACTTGTGCACTGCGACTCCGCTGCTGCCGGAGCAAGCGACCGAGGAGGATTTGCTCTTACTCACCAATTATTTTGGCATGAGTGACAGTGGGCATTTGGCAGAACTTGCGCGAGTGCATCCCGGTCCGTGTGTCGTGGACGCGGCGACGGCACTCTACGCGCCCCCGATGCCGGGTGTTCCCTGTTTTTACAGCTTGCGGAAGTTTGCCGGAGTGCCGGACGGCGGGGTAGCTGTGGCACCATTTCCCTTGAAATTGCCGCAGGAGGAAGACTTCAGCAGTGCCCGAGCTGTCGCACTGTGGGAGCGGACGGAGAGAGGGGCAGAGGGTTCCCTGCCCGCTTTTGATGCTCTGGAGAGAGAGCTAGTCGGACCGCCGAAACGCATGAGTCGTCTCACTCGCACACTGCTCGGCAGTATTGATTGGCAGGACGCCGCTGAGCGACGTCTGCTCAATTACCGCGCCCTCCACAGGCACTTCGCACCCATCAATCGTTTTTCGCTGCCCGACGACCCACCCACGGCACCATTTTGCTACCCGCTCCTCACCGGTATCCCCGGGCTGCGAGATGAACTTATCGATGCTCGGATTGCCCTCCCGATCTTCTGGACGGAGGTCACCCGAGGTACCGATGCCCATCTCCTCTCCAATTACTGGGCACGCGCCCTCTTACCCCTCCCCATCGACCAACGCTACACGCCGACCGAATTGCTCACACACGTCTATCCCAAGAAAAATGTGAGCGTCGTGGTGGGGGATGACTTTGTCGCGGAGAAACGGGGAGGGGATTAAGTACGAGGTACGAAGTATTTAAGTTCGGCGCAACGGAGTTGCGCGGAATTTGGCTGCAAAGCCGGGAAGGATGGTGCGAGGTGGAGCGGAGGTAATGGGCGGGGAAGTACGGACGGGATGAGAGATGTGGTGAAGCAGTGCGGGAAAAGGGGAGAATCAATGGGGGAGGAATGGACTCACTTCCCACAATTTTGACGCACGGGAGAGTTTGCGGGCGACGTAAAAGAGCAGTAGGCTGCCTAGGATGAGGAAGAACGAGGAAAACTCCGGCGAGCGCGCGACATCTGATGCGAGGGCAAGAAACACGTAGAAAAGCATCATGGCGGCATAGATCAGCCAAGAGGGGCGACGGAATTTGAGTCCGCAGACGATGTACGCTGCGGCATACAGCGCGCAGGAGAGTATACGGATGCCCAAGGCAAGCTGCGCATGCAACCATGCATTGAG
This sequence comes from uncultured Akkermansia sp., assembly GCA_964424645.1. GTDB lineage: Bacteria > Verrucomicrobiota > Verrucomicrobiia > Verrucomicrobiales > Akkermansiaceae > Akkermansia. The sequence continues at coordinate 12,653 of CAYRJI010000039.1, forward strand.
CGGCAAAAGGGTCGAGAGCATCACCAAGACGGTCGCGGCTGCCGGGAGCATCCACCACCGCAGGGGGTATTCACGCGGGCGGATCAGAGCAAAGAGCAGCAGAGGCACGAAAGCGAGCAAAGACGCAAATGAAAAGCGCGTGGTTGAGGCATCCGCAAGGAAACACAAGCCTGCCATACCCTGGATGAGGACATACATATCCGGGAAAGAAATCCAGTCGTAGTTGCGGTGGATTCCGGTACTCAGTCTCCATTTTTCGCCGAGGAGAAACCAGAGCAGAAAGAGGAGGAGGATTACGGACTGCTTAGTGACGAGGTCTACCGAGGAGCAAAGAGCGAGGGGAGAAGTACCGCTACTCTCCGACATGGCAACCCAGAGGATATGGCTGAAAGCGGCAATGACGCCAATCAACACCAACTGGCGGGAGACAAAGGGGATAGCCACCGCCCCGAGAAAAATGACGGCGAGCACATCCACGGCGTCATCGGTAAAGTGGTAAAGATCATTGCATGTCCCGACAGACGCCGCCCAGAGACCGAACGCCAGCAGCGCGAAAACTTGGGCTAGGGCAGGGCGTTTGCGGCGAGCTAAAAACCAGCATACGCAAGCCAAGATCACCTGCACTACCATCATACCGAGAATTTCGGGGCGGCTCAGCTGCTCCCGGTAGGCGGAGAGGATTTGGTTGATACCGAGCACGATCAACCCTACCGAAAACACGAGCATGAGGAAGGAGAGCCAAGCGAACGAACCCTTCTGCGAGTTTTTTTGATACTCGAGGATTGCGTCGGACTGCCCCGGGGAGAGAAACCCGAGCTTCTGCAAGGATTGGAGGTCACGCGACCGGATGTTCATGGGGAGAGAAAAGTGTTATTTTTGTTGTGGGACACGGGGCAGGGGGAAGCTGCCATCGTCCATTTGGCGTAAGGCGTCCTTGAGGGGGATTCCCCCGATGCGGATATCCACACAGACGGGGGTACCGCCCTTCACGAGAGCCATCTCGGCAGTGATGTCCACGAGTTTCAGTTGAGCTTTGTCATGAGACTGAGCAAAATTTGTAATGCGGGACGCTGCGGCACGTGACAGAGGGAAGAGAGAATCCCCATACATATACGCAGAGCGATGGAAAGGGCGGACGGTGAAAGTGGGGACGTCTCGGTTGTCGGAATCGGACAGGGGGAAGAAGGACAGGCTGCCGGAAGTGCGGAATTCACCGTCGCGGAGTACATCTGTAGAGCTACCCGGAGCTTCAAGGCGGAAACTCCACACCCCGTGGGGATTTTGAGACCAGATCACGCTTACATCGAGACGACTGTTACAGGTAAGCTCCACAGCACCGGACACATCGCTCGGTTTCGGTCGCGGAGTAACGGGAACGCTCGCGAAGGAGGAACCGTCAGACGCCTTGCAGGAACGGACGTATTGCGAGTCCCAAGTTTCACCCCACCAGAGAGAAGGTCCTAGGACTTCGGGACCGAGGGAAGGTTCGGAGACCTCGGAATCACCCAATTTGACGGTGTGGTGGAGGGAGAAGTCGGAGTAGACGGGATCGGCTAGAGTTTTCCCGAGGTTCACGATCATGCGAGGTGCCTCGGCAATGCGAATCTCGTTGTAGATCGAGACACCGAGTAACCACGCAATTTGAGCGGTGATAATCAACAGAGTGATGATGAGGGGGACGCGTTTCATACGGATTGAGAGGTTTGACCGGATGCGCGTTTGACGAGAGAGCGATGCACCCGTTCCAAGGAGAGGGCGAGCGGGAGCAATGCGATGCCTAGGGCGAGCAGTACCACCCCGGATACCTCGAGGGTGTCGAATAATTCCTGTACCACTAATTGCACCATGAGCAGCAACACAAAAAAGCCATAGTTCACCCACGATATGCGCCGATATTTTACCCCGCAGCTCAACAGGACTGCCACGTACAGAGAACCTACCGCGAACCACGCAGTATCCCCTGCAAAATGGCTCAGCCCGAACAGGCGCAGGCAGCCGGTAAACATGAAGAGGCCGGTGGCTGTGCCGAGGAGTAGCCACGGCAAGAACTTTTGATCGCGCGGACGTATGAGAGCATAGAGAATGGGTGCGCCTAGGCAGACGAAAGCACAGGCACCGGCAGGAGACACATCGCTCTCGGGCAGGAAACGCAAACCAATGAAAAAGAAGACGTAAGCGGGGAAACGAATCCATCCGTAGCGGCGGTACATCCCCTGTGCATCCCGCCACCTCTCCCCCAGAAGTGCCCAGAACAGAGCCAACAGGAGGAAACCGCCCGGTCGGAGCATCGAGGAGACCCCCAAGTCAAGTGCGAGTACCGAATTCGTTTCGTAGGTCATCTCACCCCACAAATATAGCGTACTTGCGGCACTCAACCCCACCATGATAACCTGCCGCGAAAAGAAGGGGATGAAGAGGAAACCTATGCAGCACGTGAAGGAGCGCAGCAAAGTATCATCCCCGAAAATACTTGCTCCGTAGGCGCGGGCTTCCCAGTGCACGGCTGCAATCCAGAGAGCGACCCCGAACAGTGCCGCTGCTTGCGCCGCCGACGGGTTCGATTCCCGATGCCGATACCACAGCCCCCATACCGCCGCAAGTAAAATAGCGATTAACACGGTCAACATGCGGGGGATTCCGACGCTGAACGCGATGACAAGCCAAATGATGCCGGACACAAGCATCACAACGCCGAACACGTACAAAAGCACGGACGCCCGGCGGTACATCAGGGAACGATTTGTCGAGAACAGGTGCTGCCTTATGTCTTTGTATTGCTCCTCGTCAATGAGCTCAGCCGCGCGCAGTCTCGCTAGGTCTTTTTCTTTGATGCTCATGTTGGACTCCTGTTTATCTGTACGCTTATCCGATGTGTTGCACTATAACGTATCGGATGAGGTAACCTTGCCGTCGCGGATTTGGAGGACGTGGTCACCGCGATCGGCAATTTGCGCGTCGTGAGTGACCGTGACGAGCGTTTTCCCGCGCTCCTCAGCCAAGGAAAAGAGGAGGTCGAGGATTTGCGCCCCGTTACGGGAATCGAGGTTACCGGTGGGTTCGTCCGCGAAGATGATGGCGGGGTCGTGGGCGAGGGCACGCACGATAGCGACGCGTTGCTGTTCACCGCCGGACAGCTCGGCGGGCAGGTGGTGCATGCGGTCGGCGAGACCCACGCGTTCCAAGAGGGCGACCACGTGCTCCGTCGCCTCCTGCCCGGCGATCGCCGTAGCGAGCGAGGCATTTTCCAGTGCTGTAAGCTCGGGCATCAGCATGTAATTCTGGAAGATGAACCCCATCGTTTTGTTGCGAAAGATCGCCCGGTCTCGCAGGGAGAGTTTATAAATATCCGTGCCGTGCACGAGTACTTGCCCTTGCTGTGGTTGTTCGAGCCCTGCCAACGTGTACATGAGGGTGGTTTTCCCGGCACCGCTCGGTCCGCACAGAAACACCTTTTCGCCCGGTGCTATATGCAGACTCAGCCCGTGGAGTACCTCAATCTTCTTGCGTCCTATGGAGTAGCTGCGGTGTAAATCTGTCGCGCGTATCATGGGTGACCGGGAACCTGAATGTTATCGATGAGGCGGACGTCGCCGAAAAAGACCGCTGCCGCCAGCAGGGCAGGTGGGTTCTGCGCTGCCAAACCTACCACGGGACGCAAAGTGAGCGCATCGACCATCTGCACGTAGTCAATTTGTACGCCCGGCAGATTCCGCAATTCCTTTCGCACCAGCTCGCACGCATCTTCAGCCGTGGCATGGTCGGAGAAGGCACGGGCTGCCGCCTGCAGTGCCGCGTACAGGCGGGGTACTTGGGCACGCTGCTCCGGGGTCAGCCGCACGTTCCGGCTGGACACCGCCAGCCCGTCGCTCTCACGCACGATGGGCACGGGGTGCAGGGTGATGGGGAAGTCGAGCTCCTGCACCATGCGACGCAGGATGGCGAGCTGCTGGTAGTCCTTTTCGCCGAAGATGGCGTCCGTGGGCTGCACGAGATTGAAGAGTTTGCTGACGACGAGGCATACGCCGTCAAAGTGCCCGGGGCGGCTCGCGCCACAAAGAACGCGCGAGAGCTCCGCCTCATGCACCGAAACAGAGCGTTCGGCACTGTACATTTCACTCGCGTCCGGCATGAAGAGAACATCCACGCCGCACTCCTCGCACAGCCGGGCATCCTGCTCCGGGGTCCTCGGATAGGTCTGCAGGTCCACCGCCTGATTAAATTGCGTGGGATTCAGGAAAACGGAAGCGACCACACGCCCGCTCCCTCCGGCTAACTCACGCGCCCGCCGCAGCAGGGCTTCATGCCCCGCGTGCAACGCCCCCATCGTCGGCACCAACACCCGCCGCACGTTCCCCGTCCGTCCGAGTGCCTCCCGCAATCCCGCCTTTGTCGTCACTCTCAGCATGCCTCGCAGTATACCATGAACCGCCGCGCGTGGCAAGCAGAAGTACGAACAGGAAGTACGAGGCAAATTGGAAGTACGAGGTACGAAGTACGAAGTGGCAAAGCCGGGGAGGGACGGGAGGGACGAGCGGTGCGGGTGTGGCAGGGAGAATGTGTGTAGCGGTAGCGTGGGGTCACCGTGTGTGGCGGGGGAATTGGAAGTACGAAGTGGCAAAGCCGGGGAGGGGCGGGTGGGGTAGGAGTTGGGGAAGATGCGGGAAGTGGCGTGTGTGGAGAGAGGGGTGACGCAGTGCGGACACGGCGGGGGAGAATAGGGAGTACGAGGTACGAAGTGAAGGAGTCAGGAGCAACAAGGTTGCGCAGGTGTGGGGGAGGAGGCAAAGCCAAAACGACGCGCGGAGACCGGTGCCATCATCGGGGTTCAAGGTGTAATTCGCGCAATTTGGCAATGTCCTTCTCTATCGCGGCACCGGGAATGGTCAGGTAGTCACCGCTCATCATCGCGTTCGCACCGGCGGCAAACATTTCATATTGGCGGTGTTTCAGCACACTCAGACGCCCGCCGCATACACGCAATGTGGCATCCGGGATGATATGCCGGAAGAGAGCGATAATGCGCAAGGCTTCCTCCGGGGGCATCACCGGTCGAGCTGCCATGGGGGTACCGGGGTGTGGGTAGAGGAAGTTCATCGGGATATTCCGGATACCTTCCCGGCGCAATTCCAGCGCAAAGCTGATGCGGTCATCCCATGTTTCCCCGAGTCCGAACAACCCACCGCAACAGACCGATAACCCGGCAGCCATCGCACGCTTCACCGTGTCGAGCCGTTCGCGCCAAGTTTGTGTCGTGCACACCTGAGGATAAAACGACTCATTCGTTTCGAGGTTATGGTGCAGACGCGTGAGCCCCGCCCGCTTCAGTCGTTCGATGGCGTGCTCCCCGAGCCGCCCGAGAGAACCGCATATTCGCGGCGCGGACTTGCCCGCCTTGCGTCGTGCCTCAATGAACTGTGCCAGCTTCTCTACATCGTCGTCGCTCAGTGCTCCCCCGGAGGTCACGATACCGCAGCGTTCCACCGGCAGCCCTTCCCAAGCACTCACAATTTGGTCTAATTCAGCTGCACTCTTCAAGGGATATTTCGCGATTTCTGTATGGTTGAAAGCACTCTGCGAACAAAAGCGGCAGTTCATGTTGCAGTTACCACTTTTGGCATTGATGATAAAGCATATTTCGACCTTATTCCCGAAGTAATGCTCACGCAGCTCCGTTGCCCCGGCAAATAACACGCTTTCCGGCATCTCAATAAGCCGTCCGGCACCCACGCGGTCCACTCCGCCTGCGTCAATGATTCGTTGCATCTCTTCCTTCATGCCCACCATTGTACCATGCATCCCCCCTTTTTCAACCATATACATCGACTCACACCCACAGCCCACATCTGTCCCAAGAAAAATATGAGCTTCGTGGTGGGCGGTAACTTTGAGGCAGGAAGGCGCGAGGGTGATCAAGTACGAGGTACGAAGTACGAAGTACGAA